>JAEZNC010000252.1 GCA_023441905.1 Bacillota bacterium
CAGGCCGCAAAAAGCTTTCTCGATGGCTCGCTTAAATCCACCGAGTCGGTCTGCCATCAGCATGCGCACGCGCACGAATGCGGCGGTCATTAGACGAATACAGACAACCAAAAAAGGCTCATCGGAGCCTTTTTTGATTGTCTGTGAATCGGTTCCCATCAGTTTTTAATTTTCTTGAATGAAATGGTATAGCCAATCTGGGTGTCCAGCAAAAGGAAGCCACTGCAGACCGATTACAGTCACCTACGGGTGACACAGCCCCAATCAGCCCTTAGAGGGCAGGTCATCACGGGGAGCCGCGGCATGTGGTTTCTGACATTATAAAAGGCTCCTGAGGAGCCTTTTAATTGTTGATCAAATCATCCTTATTGCTCATCAAAAGTGCCGATGAGAAAAAGCCCATTGTACTATTCTGCAACAAGAGTATTGAAAACACCTTGTCAGCTGCCCTTTGGCGACAGTTGCTCTAATGAGAATGCACACCGAATCTCATCTCACTGGCATAATTTTTGCTTTATAGTACAAGCGACGGCGGGGCATACACGCGTGCGCCAAGCTCCTGATCGAGCAGATACAGTCCTTTGGAATCGCTGCCGAACAGCTCAAACTTACGAATGAGGTCCATAGCGTTTTTTTCTTCCTCGCCCTGCTCCTTCACAAACCAATCCAGAAACTGCATCGTGCGGAAGTCCTTCTCTTCATAAGCCGCAGCATAGATATTGTCGATCGACGCGGTGACCGTTTTTTCATGCGCAAGCGTTTCGTCAAGCGGGGTTTTCAGGCTGTCTTTCTTAAGCACCGGCGCGGCGATAGCGGTCAGTGTTATTCTTTCATCGTTGTTTAGCAGGTATGTACGAATCAGCATCGCGTGGTCGCGTTCTTCCTGCGCCTGCACATAGAACCAGTTTTCAAAGCCGTTGAGACCCTGATCTGCATAATAATCGGCAATATCGAGATAGAGGTAAGCGGAATAGAGTTCTTTATTGATCTGCTCGTTCAAAAGTGATGTAATTTTACCGTTCATAAAAACTGCCTCCTGTTTTTCTTGTTAGTATATCACAATGGGCGCAAGCGGTCATGCAACTTAATCACATTATATGAGGTTTTGATCTTAATTCAATGCTTTATTTTGTTTTTGCCAGTAACGGGCAAAGCGGCTCTTGCCGGACATGGCCTGCCAGTCGTCAAGAGAAAACGCGTCAACGAGTTCCTGTTCCTGTGCGGATGCTTTCTTAGCAAATGCGGCAAGCTCATTGATATCCGGCTGATCCTGAGCAAACAGGCGCGCTTCTTCTTCCAGCCACGCGGCTTCCAACTCATCGCGTTTTGCGCGAAAAGCTTCTGCGTCGATCTTGCCTGCCAGTATTGCGCGGTGGAGGTGCTCTCTTTTGAGCCAGTATTGGTGCGCCTGAGCATCCGTGTCAAAAACGGGCGGTTCCGTCACGCCGAAGAAAATGGGTTTAAAGGCTGCGATGCACGGAGTAGAAGCTCCCGTGGCCCAAATTGTCATGGGCTTGTGCTGCCTCAGCACCGCCACGAAACTGCCTGTGGTATGGTCGCCGATGAGCCCGCCCGCATGCATGCAGACGCTGCCCACACTGCCGCGCGAAAACTCATGCCCGTCAAACTTCGGCGCGTGCGTGCGAAGCGCCCCCATCAATTGCGCGGCATTCACAGGGCCGTTTTCAATGGCGCAGAGCGACAATGCACGGCGCTTATGCCCCTTGGCAAAGCGGGAGAACACAGGCTCTGTGAAACGCCTGGCGAAATCCGCGCCATCAGAGAGCCCAGAGGCAGCGCTATGGTCGCTGCGGATAAAGAGCCGGTTCGAAATCGCGTCTTTGTCTTGCACCTGTTTCACCGCGTAGTTTTTGCCCGATGTCTCGAGGATATAGGCGGTTTCCCGGTCGGCAATCAAAAAGCTGTTGTCATAGCGAAAATCCTTGGTGTAGCCGCAGTTGCCGCCCTGCCCAAACTCACCAAGCAATTCGACGATGGTTTCAAGAGCGGATTTGGCCGTATCGGCGCGCTCGAGGCCGAGACGCAGCAAATCCATCCCCGTCAGCGCCTTGTCCGGATTACTGGATTTCGTAAACACCGCTTCGTTGCCGATGGCGACGCCGTGCTCATTCACACCCATCTCCGCGCCCCAAATCCAATCGGGCTTGAAAAGCTGCACGGCATGGGTGTGCGCTGCTTGGGGGATTGTGATGTATGTGCAATGAAGCTGTTCGTTTGGGGCGTGATTTTTAGCCGGGTAAAAACGGACAATATGCGGCTCGTTGGGCTCGCGGTCGCTGTTCTTAGCGAGCATTGTTGTTTTTGTTTCAGACCAGGAGGGCAATACACAAAGTGTGTCACACATGGCGGCACCTCAAAAAAGTCGTTTCGATGATTATACCATCTTTCAAAGGCATATACCATGTGAAACAGCGTTATTGAATTCATATCAAACATATCATATAATCAGACTAACATTGAGGAACGCGGAGGTTATCATGAAGATTTCTACGCGCGGCCGCTACGCGCTGCGCATGATGGTTGATTTGGCTTTGGCTCCCGAAGGCGAATTTGTGACGATTAAGAGCATCGCTGCGAGACAGGAGATATCCGATAAATACTTGGAGCAGATTATCACCATGCTGAGCCGGGCCGGGTATGTGAAAAGCGCGAGAGGTTCATCGGGCGGGTATAAACTGGCCATGCCTGCCAAAGACTATACTGTCGGCATGATACTGCGGCTGATTGAAGGCAGCCTCGTGCCTGTCGCCTGCATGGAGGACAATCCAAACCAGTGCCCGCGCTGTCAAAAGTGCGCCACGCTCGACGTTTGGAAGCAGCTCAGCGATGCTGTGAGCGGCGTGGTGGACAATATCACCCTTGCCGATCTTGCGGAGAAGCAAGCCGTCAAGAATTCAGAGAACAACCTTTGAAACTTAACCATAAATACACACCAATAGATCTGACGACTGGACAGAGAGGTAACATCATGAACAAACAATACAAATTTGAAACACTGCAGCTTCACGTAGGACAGGAACAGCCCGATCCGGCGACCGACTCAAGAGCTGTCCCGATCTATCAGACGACATCATACGTGTTCGCGGACTGCGATCAGGCGCAGCGGCGGTTTGAACTTTCAGAGCCGGGGAATATCTATACGCGTATAATGAACCCCACGACAGACGTCTTTGAGAAGCGTATCGCGGCGCTTGAAGGCGGCATCGGCGCGCTCGCTGTGGCGAGCGGTTCTGCGGCTGTGGCTTACGCCATACAGAACATCGCCCATGCGGGAGACCACATCGTTTCTGCAAACACATTATACGGCGGCACATACAACCTGTTTGCGCATACGTTTGCGGATTTCGGCATCAGTGTGACATTCGTGAATCCCGATGAGCTGGGCGAATTTGAAGCGGCGATACGCCCGAACACCAAGGCGCTGTTTATCGAAAGCCTCGGAAACCCGAACTGCAGCATTATCGATATCAAAGCCGTGGCGGATACGGCCCATAAGCACGGCATACCGCTGATCATCGACAACACGTTTGCGACGCCGTACTTGCTGCGTCCCATTGAACACGGTGCGGATATTGTGGTGCATTCCACAACCAAGTTTATAGGCGGGCATGGCACGTCCATCGGCGGCGCAATTATAGACAGCGGGAAATTTGACTGGGCGGCATCGGGCAAGTTCCCGTATCTGACCGAGCCGGACCCGAGCTATCATGGCGTCAAATTCACCGAGGCGGCAGGCGCGGCGGCTTATATCACAAAAGTGCGCGTCACGCTGCTGCGCGATACCGGCGCGGCCATCAGCCCATTCAACTCATTTCTGCTGCTGCAGGGGCTTGAGACGCTCTCGCTGCGCGTGGAGCGGCACGTGAAAAACGCGCTTAAGGTGGTGGATTTTTTGAGCAGGCATCCGAAAGTGGAGAAGGTCAACCATCCGTCTTTGCCCGACAGCCCGTATCATGGTCTTTACAACGCGTATTTCCCCAGAGGGGCAGGATCGATATTTACTGTGGAAATCAAGGGCGGCGCGCAGGCCGCGCGGGCGTTTATCGACAAGCTCAAGCTGTTCTCGCTTCTTGCGAACGTGGCCGATTTAAAATCGCTCGTGATTCATCCGGCCAGCACCACACACTCGCAGATGAACGAAGACGAACTGCTTTCCTCGGGCATCAAGCCGGGCACGGTGCGGCTGTCCGTCGGTACAGAGCATATTGACGATTTGCTGGATGATCTTGCGCAAGCGCTGAATTAAAGAAGAGATATCGAAAAGCAGCGGAAAACCGCTGCTCAGCTTGATGAAAAACCCCAACGTGTCATGCTGAGGAGCGTAGCGACGTGAGCATCCCGTGTTAAAATGCTTTAAACATGGGATTTCTCGATCGCTTACGCTCGCTCGAAATGACATTTGTTACTTTGTCAGCAGCCTGAGCAGCGGAAAACCGCTGCTTTTTGATTGAGATTTAGCGCCATAATCCACCAGCTATGCTTTGTGACTAAAGCTTATCATGAAGTATTAAGCGGAGCGAAAAACAGAAAACAGGTTGTCAAAAGCAGTACTCTCGTGTCAGATAACTGTTTTAGCGGTTGTAAGGAGAATCATGCAATTGACGGACTCTTCAGAACGTTCTGAGATTTGACCGGTGCTATCTCTTTTAGGGGTAATGTTTATTTTGATTGTTGGCAAACTAAAATGTCATTGCTGTGTTATCATATCGCAAGTCACATTATAGTCGATTATGGCGGAAGCATACGAACTATTCTTCCGCTGCTTTTTTAGAAATCTGCATTTTTTTGATAACGGGATTCAGTTTTTTTCTGCGTATTAAGTAAACCGCAATGAGAATACATGGCAGGACGACGATGACGGGCAGAAACACATAAGGAAAAACGATGTCAGAATTAAGCAGCTTGATTGTTTCTGAATTGCTTAAAAGCGGGATGTTGCACGCAATAAACCCCAGCGCGGCAATGGGGATAACAAATTTCTTATGAGACTTCCCTTTAAACATGACGGACAGCACGCGGCAGGCCATAAAGTTATATATTGTGAGCTTGAGTATGGTGGCGGGGAACCAGGCCAGCGTATTCAGCGCCTGCACGCGTTCAAGAAAGCTGAAGGCGTTCACCTGCCGTGTGTAAACATAATACGGGTTCCAAGACATTCTCGCAAAATCCACACCGAGAACGGCAACGGTGGGTACAAGAATCAGCAAAAAACAAACGCCGAAAACGCCAATCACGACGCCATATGTTTTTATAATGTTGACCTTTCTATCAAGATAATAGGTAAAAATGAGAAATATCAATATTTCAGAAAACCGGGCTGCTGTTAAGAAAGCGCTTAAATTGATACTGGCGAAATCAGAATCAGCCAGCACCGGCTGGAAAACCGAAAAATCAAAGTTTGTTATACCAAAAAGTACAAAAAAGAGAATCGTTAAAATCACAAAAGGAACAATAAAAACAGCGAGACGCCCGATCGTGCCGGCTCCTTTATATGACGCGTAACAAACGGGGACGATCATAAAAAGCAGCAGTACCCAACGCGGTGTATTCGGAAAAAGGTAAGTGCTCATAAAATGCGTCGTGACCAGCGAACAGACCATAAAGCAGAAGAAAAAGATAGCCACAAAAACCATCGCAGCGGGTTTTCCCAGATATTTGCCCAATATGGTGTCGGTAATCTGATTGACGGTCAGCCCCCGAAATTTACTCATGATATAAAGCAGCGGTATGTTGATAATCGCAATGTAAACCAAGGCAAGCAGCAAAACGATCCATACATCCTGATTCGCATTGGGGGTGCTAAGAATCGGTAATAACGTATAAGGAAATACGAGAGCACTGCCCACAGCCAGCATTAACAGCTGAACGGAAGTGATAATTGGTCTGTTCATATGTCAATCCTCCGAAAATTCCGACAAAGCGCTATCTTTGATTTCCCCTGTTTGATAAACGTTTGATTCAACGGATATCGTGACGGTGGCATCAGGGAATATTTGGCCCCACTTTTTCTTGATTCTTTTCCAGTCTTCGGGATTCTGGGCATGAACACTCGAGCCGAACCCGAATATATCGCTGCCAAACTCCTTTTGAGCTTTCCTAATTACAGCGGCGATCTGTGGCAGCAGGTGATTGTTGAACCCGGTTTCGATTTCTTTCATAATTTCCGGATTGCTGGGGTCTTCATCAGCACCGTAGCCGATTATGCGGATACTTGCCTTGATTTTGACATCAATGGCAGCGGCCTCGGCATTTATTTTTGTTTTGATATCCGAAGAGGCGCCGGTGACTTCGCAAACGACATAACTGTTTTTAAAAGGGACGGTGATAATCGCCACATTGATTTGTCCTGTGATAAAGTTATAGGCACTGGTTTCTGTGCCGTCGAGAAAGCCGACGAGTTTGTCTCCCTTGAACGCCGCCAAGCCTTCATATTGGATTCTCTCCTTGCTTTCATCTTCCTCAGAGCTACCCTGAGTTTTTTGCTTATCCGATCGTGATTTGACAACTTGTACAACGCCGGCGACAGGCTCCTTTCCGTCGTTGAAAAAATCCTTCATAAAACCCAGTGTTGTGACATAAACAGATTTTGATGACAACTTTTGCTGCGTGACTTCCATTCTATAGATATAGACACCAAGTGAATCGGAGAGCCCCATAGACGCTTCGTAAATTTTCTCGGGATGATCACCTTTTATTACCACCATCAAGGGTGTTTCATCCGTCAAATGATCTCTTAGCACATAGTCAATCGCCGCAGCTATATCATCTTTCGCTGCCGATTCGGTAAAAAACCGGACATGGTTATGTCCGCCGTAAATCGTTTTCTCTATTAAGGTGGAAATGTTGGCGAGAGCTTCTCTGAAGGAGTTGCCTCTCGCGGTTTCGGTTACGACTTTGTTCTCGGAGCTTCCGCCGCCGCCCATGCCTGTTTTCTTGTCTGAGCCTGACAAATTTAAGATTTCGACGGTGACTTCATAGGCTCCGTCCTGTGTTTTGTTATAGATGATGCTGTTGACAATAGCAAGATCTTTCGGCTCTTTTTTATTCCAGCAGCCGGCAGACATCAGAATGATGAGGAGGCACATGATTAAGCCGATTTTTTTCTTCATAATAAGCTGTTCATATATCCTTTCTCTTCAGATTCCGCTTGGCAATAGAGGATGGACGGAATTTCATCGACGTCAGCGGAAACCGGATAAAACTGTCCTTCAATTCATTTTTGGAGAAGGAGGAGAGTATGGGAATTCCGTAAGACCTTTCAGATATTAACTGCGTCAGCATAATCATGTAAGCGGCACCGATACCGATCAGCCCCATCAGTGTGCCCATCAGCCAGAAGAAACCGCGGTAAACAAGCACAAATTCAGCGAGATTCGGCACGATGAAGCTGCTCACTGCGGCGATGGCCACGATAATAACGGAAGGCTCGCTGACGATACCTGCATTAACAGCCGCTTCGCCGACAATCAGAGAGCCGACGATGGAAATCGCGGAGCCGACGGCCTGCGGCAGCCTTGTACCGGCTTCCTTGAGCAGCTCGAACATAACGGTCATCACGAGAATCTCAGCAGCGACCGTCATCGGTGTTTTTTGCATGGCATTCACAATGCTCGAGAGAAACACCGACGGAATCATCTCCTGATTGTATGTCATAATGGCCACGGCGAGCCCCGGCAGCATCACGGTCACAAACAGACCGATGAGCCTCAGCAGGCGCAGTATTGATGAATAAACCGTGCGGTTGTAGTAATCTTCCGCTGTATGTAGATTTTCGATAAACAGCTCGGGTATCGTCAGCGCGTGCGGCGTGCCGTCGATCAGAATAGCGATGCGGCCTTCAAGTATGCGCGCGGCGGCGACGTCCGGCTTCTGTGTGAGGCCGATGCCGGAGACCGGGGAAAACGGGTTGTCATCCAGATATTGTTCAAGCTGCCCCGATTCGAGCATCATACCCACATCAATTTTGGAAAGCTGTTTTTTAACCGCATCCAGCACCTCAAGGTTCACAATGCCGCTGATGTAAACCAACTCCACATTGGTATTGGTCTGCTTGCCGAGCTTTACGTTTTCAATGACGAGCTTGGGATTATGAATCTTGCGCCGAATGAGGGACGTATTGGTTCGGAGGTTTTCGTTGAAGCCTTCCTTCGGGCCGCGGACAACCGTTTCCGCTTTGGGTTCTTCAACGCTGCGCTGCGAATATTTACGCAGCTCAATCAGATAGGCTTTGGTGCAATTGTCGTAAAACAACGCGACGAAACCGCCAAGTACGCTTTGTGTAAACTTAGACAGGTCTTCTGTCTGTGTGAACGTGGCGTTAATCACCGCGCCCACATTGCCGTTGAACCGTTCCGATTTTAAAGGACTGATGATATCCCTGTCGATTAAGTCTTTATCCGTGAGACCATCCACATAAACGATCAGCGCCTTGTTTTTGTTGGTTTCAAAGCTCTCTATAACCATATCATAGCTGTTGCAAAAGACGCCTTTGACGAACGATTCGCATTGATCGATATTGGAGGGGACAGAAAGCTTTTTGCTTTCTTCGGGCATATCCTGATTCATTGGCTCGGACTTATCCTGTTCTTCTGCTTCGGGCTTGTCCAGTTTCTGACCCTCAGGCTCAATATTCTTATGAGCCCCTTTTTTATCTCTGCCTGACCTGTAAATAATAATGCTCCTCTCAGAGTTTGATGCTGCCTCACAATCAATATAACCAAATGAGGCAAATCTATGCGGCTGCATAAAAAGACGGGATGAAAAACAAACTTATATAATCTCATAACTTTCCTTAAATATCATGTGTAATTTTCGCTTATATGAAGATGATAAAAAAGGCAAGTGCGGTTTGGATCAGGTGGCTGAAAAAGCTTTGTGTCCATGGCTTTGCATAGCAGCTTTAAGCATCAAGCCCGCTGTGAGGTGAGGAACGTAGTGAATACGACGAAGATCGGAATCGTATCAAGTCCTGAGATGCTTCGTCAACACGTCGCGTTACTCGCTCAAGTCGGCAGCGGATCGGTAGACCATATCGCCGCTTTTAGTTTATGGTGCACATGAGCGCATCATGGTTACGAGTAAACATAAGCGGCTGTCAGCGCGGCGGAGAAAAATTGAGAGATAGCTGTCGGGCTATTGAATCTGGTTTTCATAATGCTGAGCCAAGAATATATGGTACTTAAAGTACAAAAATAACAAGATGGAGCTAAGTATGAAAAATAAGCAAAAAGGGCTGTCGGCAGGCCATCTCACGATGATGGCACTCGGAACGGTGATCGGAGGATCCTTTTTCTTAGGGTCGTCCGTCGCGATCAACGCCGCAGGCCCGTCAGTATTGATCGCCTACGCGGTGGGCGCTGTTCTTGTGTATTTTATATTGTTTGCCCTCTCTGAAATGACGGTGGCCAACGCGGACGCAGGATCTTTCCGCACATTTGCGCGAGAGGCGTTCGGCCGCGGAACCGGCTTCGTGGTCGGCTGGGTATATTGGACAGGCATGGTGCTGGCCATGTCGAGCGAAGCGACAGCCGTCTCCATTTTGATTCGGCAATGGGTGCCGTCCGTTTCGCTGCCGCTGATGGGAATCATCATCATCATTGCGGTGACATTGCTGAACTTGCTCGGTGCACGGTCTTTAAGCAAGCTGGAGAGCGGGCTGGCCGCTGTGAAGCTGCTGGCTGTCATTTCCTTTATCGTCATCGCGGTGCTGCTGA
>JAEZNC010000123.1 GCA_023441905.1 Bacillota bacterium
AAACAGACGCGATGAAGGGGTTGCTTTTGATCTTGTCGAAAACAGCGTAATCCTGCCCGTTTTGCGTTAATGCCGCCGCTATATCGTCCTGAGACCCGTTTGCTTTTGCGGAATGTGCGCCTGTTACAATCAGCGCTTTTCTACCCATACCATCAATCAGCGATGCGCTGTGGCGAACAATTCCGTGACCCATCAGCACCTTGGTTGGCATATGATATGTAAAACTCATATTATCGCTCCCTTGAGGTCATATTTTTTAAGTATCAGCAGCTTTTAGCCCGTCTCGTTGAAAAAAAGCTGTGATAGCTTTATTCTATCATAGCTTTTCACCGAAAGTTGAAAATTCTGTTGATAAGTTTTTAACTAGAGCAAATCGCGTATATAAAAGGCAAGCATGAACCGCAGTCTGTTCTCCTGAGTCAGTTGACAGTCGAGTATCTCCCGGATGCGTCTGATTTTGTAATTGATCGTATTGCGATGGACAAAAGTCAGCTGAGCCACCTCCCGAACGCTTGAGTTGTGTTCCAGGTAACACCGTAAAGAATCCATATAATCGGTGCCGTTCTCGATATCGAATTTTTCCAGCGGCCCGAGGCTCTCCTGATACATTTCCTTAAGCACTTGGTTGCTGCCGACCGAAATCAGCAGCTTGTATAGATCGAGATTCTCGTAATATTCACAGGGCTCATCCCTCACTTCCGCCACCTTAAGCGCAGATATTGCCTTTTGATATCCTTCAGTCACAAAGCTGTAGCCCTCCCCCGCAGGGCTCACACCGGCGTGCAGGCGGCTGCTGCGGCAAGCGGCGTTAAAGCTCTGCTGCAGCTCCGACAGAAATTGATTGATTTGTTTTGGCTGGAAGTCCTTGAACACGATGATGAGCCGTTTGTCGTGAACAAACAGACAAAACGCGTTGCCCGCCTTCATCAGTACACGTTGTGCGAGAAGCTTTAGGCTGCTGAGCCCGTCGTCGGCGCTCGCCTCCGGCTCAATATGCAGTGCCGCCACGCAAAAGCTTGCGTTTTCAAGGAAACCGCTCTTTTCCAGCGTATAACGATACGCCTTTTCATCATGCGATTCAAAAATGAGATTTTTGAACGCTGAGACAAGACCGACTTCAACCTCTTCATTTGCAACAATACGATGGCAAAAATCATAGGTGATATCAATCAGCCGGACTTGCTCCGGCAATGTGAACAACGGCAGCCCGTTTTTTTGACAATATGCCGTCACCCGTTCCGGTACCGATTCGAGATATGGGCCTTTGCTGATCACAAGTCCGGCTGCTTTGCTCTCGCTGAGAATCACAGCAAGATCGCACATTCTTTGCGGCTCGGTAATGCCCGAGGCAAACACAAGCTCATTGCCACGCAGAAAGATCGGCGCTTTAATATTCTCTACAATATATGTCCACCTGACTAAGTTATTCAAGCCGCCACTGCCCGCAAGCAGCTTTAAATGATATACACTTTCACCGATTTCACTTAACTTGGCCAATGTCATTGCCATGTTTATCCTCCCATTCCTCTTTCAAGAGTTGTTTCGTTATGACTTGTACGCAGCGAATTTTTTAGCAACCCGCACATTGCTTTTGAACAAAATAAAAAAGGCGCAATATAGAAATCATTACTGCGCCTTTGCATGCAAATTCATTTTGTTGATATATTCAGTCAGACAACAGCGTTTGTGCTGTATATCCTTTTATTTTCTGTATTGTAGCAGTCTGAATATAAAAAGTCAACAACCCATTTGTGCTGAAAAACCAAGCAATTTAACTAAGCGATTCAAAGCAGTACCGGCTTGTGTTCGGGCCATATTCGCAAAAATCTTGACTTATTATAGCATTAACCGAGACTCATTATTGGGTCTGCTCATCCAATGCTGAGCATGAGCATATATTACCCCTCTTAAAATACCATCGTACCGATTTCTATTTGCAGTGCGAGAGCCAGTATCGTGAGACGGCCGTGCTCTTGCAGGCCGAACTGTGATATGCCTTCTTTTGTATTTTTTTCTGTCAAAGCAAACGGATAATCATCTTTGATTCCGCAGACACTATTTCAAACAAGGGAGTGGTGTCAATGAAACTGAAAGAACAAATCGCCGCAGCCGAGCTTAAGCTGATGCTTCGCATTGATCAAGCGTTAAAGCAGCAAGATGCTCTGAGCGATGACTTAAAGAGGCTGTTCAGCTTTAATGATGAACCGGGCAGCATCAGCATCTGGTATCTGGAGACTCCTGCGCAGGATTTAAGAAAGAAAGACTGGTCAGTGCGCTTCCGCCAGTTTGACGACGGCGGAGGTTTGGAACTGACATTTAAAAAGCGCTACAGCGAAAAAGATTATAAAGCCATGCTTGAAAGTGACGTAGCCAAGATGTTTTCCGCCGAATTCACGCCGGAAATAGATATCGAATACACGATTAAAACATACAGCCTTTCATTTGAACGCGTTTTTACGGATATGGAAGACAACTTAACCGAGTCTGAAGCCAGACGCCTCGCTATATTGAACAGCCCTCAGGTGTTTACGGATTGGGATGGTAAGAATAAAGGTTTTGACCATTTGTGTGGATCCGTATTTCTCGGACCCGTCGTGGCATCCACTTACAAGGGAGATTACGAAGGCTTTGAAGCCAAGCTGGAAATATGGAAGCTCGGCAGCTGTCTCACGGAGTTGTCTTTTGATGTTCCCACTAAAAAAAGCACCCAGCTGAAAAGAAATCTCTTAAAGGTGCTCACCGAATACAATCTGCTGCAGACGGAGAATCAGCTCAAAACGGATGCGTTTTTGAATTATTTCGGTAAAAACAAGCAAGCCTCGAAAAACAAGCAGGATAAAACTCCGTCTAATTCAAACTCTTCTCAAGCTTGACGAAATAATCGAGCAGCGCCTGCAGAGATTTAACAACATGCGGATGTTCCTCAATGTTGAAATCATGCAGAATGCCGTCCACAAGGCCTTCATGAAACTGACGATGCTTACCGCAGCTGTCTTTTCCTTTTTGCGTCAGCTTCAGCGTGCTGATCCGTTTGTCGTTTTCCTCTTTGACCTTTTTAACGAACCCTTTTTTGACAAGGCGCTTCACTGTGACGCTCGCGGTGGCTTTGGTGACGGCAAGCTTGTCGGCAATCTGCGTCAGCGTCACATATTCAGATTCTTCAATGGCCTCAAGCGTATGCATTTCCGTTCGGCTGATATTCTCCTGAGCCGCGCGCGACACCATTTTAGATTGAATCCTGAGTATCTTAAAGAAAAGATCTTTGAGTATTTGGTTCAGCAGCTTTCTGATCACCTCTTCTGTCATTGCAGCCTCGCTCTCATGCTTTGATAATTCATTAAACATAGTATCATATTTATCGATGAAAAAAAACCCCCGCTTCCGGGGGTCAGGAGACTCAGTATTATGATAGCCATTTTGATGGCTAAAGCAATATGCAGATGAGACCACCGCTGCCTTCGTTGATAATGCGCTGCAGCGTCTCCTGTATTTTCATCCGCGCATCATCCGGCATATGTGAAAGCTTGCTCGAAAGCCCCTCTTTCACCAGCTCATGCAGCGGTTTGCCGAAAATATCCGTTTTCCATATCTTCGCCGGATCAGTCTCAAATTCGGACATCATGTATTTTACGAGCTCTTCACTCTGCTTCTCGCTGCCGACGATGGGTGATACTTCAGTTTCGATATCCACACGTATGAGGTGCAGCGACGGCGCGCTGGCTTTGAGTCTGACACCGAAGCGGCCGCCTTGCCGCACCATCTCGGGCTCTTCCATCGACATCTCATCCATTGAAGGCGCTACGAGCCCGTACCCTGTCTCTTTGACGCTTTGGAGCGCGTCTGCCATGCGATCGTACTGTTTTTTTGCGCTGACCAGGTCTTTGACGATGGATACCAGATGAAAGTCATCATCGATCGGATAACCGCATTCATCTCCGAGAATCTTGTAGAAAAGCTTTTCCGGGAAGCCAATCTGCATTTTAACGCTGCCTTCGCCAAGCTTAATTTTTTCTATTGAAGCACTGTTCACATCATCAAGCTTCTTCATGGCATCTAACAGCCCTTTATAGTCGCGCACCTTTTCCAGCGTTCCGATAGAGCTCGAAATGCCGCTGAGCACCTCGCCCATCAGCCAGTGGTCCGGAGACAGCGCGCGCGCCCATCCGGGCATTTCGATATTGATCTCCTTGAGCGGGAACTCATAGAGCAGGTTTTCGAGCATCGATGTGATATCCGTTTCGGTCAGCCGCATAATATCCATCAGCAGCACGGGCACCTTGTATTTTTCCTCCATGGCATTGCGCAGGCTGATCGTATCCTCATTTCGCGGATTGGCCGAGTTTAATATGATAATGAACGGCTTGCCGAGCTCCATGAGCTCACGGATCACGCGTTCTTCTGCCTGCACATAGCTGGATCGCGGAATTTCCGTGATGCTGCCGTCCGTCGTCATCACGAGTCCAATCGTGCTGTGTTCGGTAATAACCTTGCGTGTGCCTGTTTCCGCGGCTTCCTCAAACGGGATATCGTGGTCGAACCAGGGCGTGGTCACCATGCGCGGCATATCGTTTTCCATATGCCCCATCGCACCGTCGATCATATAGCCCACGGAATCGACCATACGCACGTTCATTTCAGCCTCGTCGTTGATGTTGATTCGAACAGCCGAGGTCGGCACGAATTTGGGCTGTGTGGTCATAATCGTTTTGCCCGCGCTGCTTTGCGGCAATTCGTCAACCACGCGCTCTTTTTCGCGCGTATCATCGAGATTCGGGAGCACCAGCATATCCATAAACCGCTTGATAAATGTTGATTTGCCTGTTCTGACCGGCCCCACGACGCCGATGTATATGTCGCCCCCTGTTCGTT
>JAEZNC010000143.1 GCA_023441905.1 Bacillota bacterium
ATCAATTCAACGTGAATGTCACGGCCGTGGACGACGACCCGTATGAATCGGGCGACGCGGGCAACGATGTGGTGACGGTGACGGAGGATGTGCTTGAAACGCTCAATGTGCTCGTCAATGACGACCCAGACTACGGCACCGAAATGGACGACCTGCAGATTCTAAGAATTGTGGATGCCCCGGCTCATGGTACGGCTGCCGTCATTAACGACGGACGAAATATCACTTACCAAACGGCGCTGAACAGCAATGCGACGGATCAGTTTACATACGAGATGCAGAGCGGAGCCGGCGAGAATATCAAAAAACACATATTTACCGTGGCCGTGAATGTGACGCCCGTCAACGACGCGCCCGTCATCCATATGGTCGATGACGGCAATAGCGATCCGCTCGATGACGCGACAATGCCGGTGTATGATGTCGACGAAGGGGTGACAAAAACAGGCATTGCATTCACCGTATCGGATGTGGATAATGACGTTAATTCACTGACGCTGACAAAGAAGGGCAGCAACCCGGTTCTTGTTCTGAGCTCGGGAATGGTGCTTGGCGGAGCCGGGACAAACCGAACGATTAATGTGACACCCAACGGCACTTGGAACGGCACAACGTTCATCACACTGACGGCAAGCGATGGCACGTTGACTTCCTCAACGAAGTTTAAATTTATTGTCAACAGCGTCAACGAAGCGCCGACAGCCAACCCGGATATTGCGGAGATCAACGAGGATGTGACGACAAAGATCAGCGTGCTGACCAACGATACCGACCCCGACCTGCTGACCAACTCGGATGAGCTGTTTGTGGTATCGGCGACTTGCGCTGATACCAATCTGACGGTGAATGTGTCTTCCGATTCGAAGGGCGTGGATGTGACACCGAAGGCCAACTATAACGGCGGGCCGATCACCGTGAATTATACAATGCGCGACAGGGCAAATGTGACGAGCAGCGCTGCCATTGCCGTGACAGTCAAGCAGGTGAACGACGCGCCTGTGGCGGTGAATGATACCGGTATTACCACAGATGAGGAGCAGGCCGTCACCATCGACGCGCTGTTAAACGATACGGATATCGATACGGATTCGGGGCTTAACGCGAATCCTTCTGCCGAGAGACTGAGAATATCGGGTGTCGCAACGCCTGCCAACGGCACAGCCTCGGTTCAGACAACGGACGAGTACGATAAAATTGTCTATACGCCGAAGCTCAACTTCAACGGCAGCGAGACATTCTCATACACAATCAGAGACGTATCGGGCGTTTCACGCACCGCACAGATTTCTGTGACGGTTAAGCAGGTGAACGACAACCCCGTGGCAGTGACGGACAACGTATCGACGAATGAGGACACGCCGATAGTCATCGATCCGCTTGCCAACGATACGGACGTCGATACGCAGGCTGGGCTCAATGCGTCGCCCGATTCTGTGACGACGTTCACGATTACGGCGGCAGGCGTAGCGCATCCCGAATACGGTTCAGTGGCCATCGCGGGTGACGGCAAAACCTTGACGTACACACCGGTGCTGAATAACCACGATATTAATCAGATTACCTACACGGTTTCCGACGGTCACGGCGGCAGCGGCACAGGTACGGTGAACGTCACCGTTGTGAGCGTGAACGACCTCCCCACGATTTCTGTGCCGGCTGATATGAGCCTGACGGAAGACGGGGAGAACGGAACCAGCGCCTTTACCGTCTCCGATGTGGAAACGCCCGCGGGCAGTTTAACCATACAGATCGTCTCGACGTCGAACGGCGCACTTGCGGGTGTTTCGGACGTATCGACCTCCGGCACCGGCAGCGACCGGTACGTCACTGTGAACCCGAAGAACAATCAGAACGACACCGACGGGACGACGGTTAGGCTGCGCGTGACCGATGCGGATGGCGGCACGGCGGACGCGACGTTTGTCGTGACAGTGACCCCCGTCAACGATGCGCCGACGGCCAACAACGCTGAGAAAACAATCACGGAAGATACGGTGAATTATGCGATCGACTGGACGCTGCTGACCAACGATGTGGATATCGCGACAAACGGCGACAGCTTGAGTGTGACGGCGGTGTCCGCGCCGTCTCACGGTACGGCCTCGTTCGGCGGCAATAACCTGTATTACACGCCGACGGCGAATTATAACGGAGACGACAGCTTTACATATACCGTTAAGGATACGGGCAGCGAAACGGCGACGGCCACAATCACGATACATGTCACACAGGTCAACGACGCACCGGTGGTGACGGGCGAAAACGTGACGATGGACGAAGACGGCTCGCTCAGCATTGATGTGCTCGAAAACGACACAGATATCGATACGGATACGGCTCTCAACCACCCGGCGAACGAAGTGCTGTCGATATCAAGCATTGATAACCATGCGGGCGCGAAAGGAACGGCCACGCTGGTTTATGACGAAGAAAAACGCAGGAATGTAGTCAAATTCGATCCCGATGCCGATTTTAACGGCAGCGTATCGTTCGACTACTACGTGAGCGACGGCGAAGCCGCGCCCGTGAAAGGCACCGTGAATGTGACGGTTAAGCAGGTAAACGACGCACCGGTGGCAAAGGATGATACGGCATCTGTCAATGAAGGCGGAACAATTGATATCGACGTGCTGGCAAACGATCATGACGTGGATACCGATGCGGCGCTCAACGCAGCCCCGCACAGCAATGCAACGTTCACAATCTCCGAAGACGAGGGCGATGTGGTTTTTGCGGGTGAAACCCACGGCAGTGTCAGCGTCGCGGATAACAAGCTGCGTTACATCGCGCCGACGGACAACTGGCACGGCAATGTGCAGATATCCTATACAATGAAGGACGGCCACGGCCGGGAAGCGACGGCCACCGTGACGGTGACCGTCAGCGCCGTCAACGACCGCCCGGTGTTTGATACGCCGCCGAAAGACCTCACGATGGCGGAGGACGGCAGCGATTCTTTCTCGTTTACCGTGTCCGATGAAGAGACGCAGGCGAAAGACCTGAATGTTCAGGTCGCGAGTACCGAAGACGCGACGCTTGTGGGTATCGGTGATGTGAGCATCACCAAAGGCACGGACGGAGAGCGTACCGTTACGGTGACGCCCAAGGCCAATCAGCACGGCGGCCCCATTATAATCAGGCTGATCGTGGAGGACGGCGATCATGAAACGAATATCACGCCGTACGAGTTTCAGGTGACGGTTACGCCCGTGAACGATACACCGGAGGCCGATGATACGGCAGTTTCCACAGCGGAGGAAACCGCTGCCGTGATTGACGTGTCAACGCTGATCAGCGACAACGACCTGCTGACGGATCCGGGTGAGAAGCTGACCGTAACGGTTGCGGACGAGGATAAGCCGTCAGTCGGGTCTGTGGCGGTTGCCGGGAACCAGATCACCTATACACCCGCCGCCAACTGGAACGGTGTTGTGAACTTTGATTATACGGTAACGGACGCTTCTAATGCATCGGATAAGGGTAAAATGACGGTGACGGTGACGCAGGTGAACGACGCGCCCGTCGCGGCGGACGACACGGGCATTGCCGCCACGGAGGATACGCCGGTTACGATTGATGTGCTCGCTAACGACAGCGACGTGGATACGGACGGCGCCCTGAATGCGGCGCCGGGGGACGAAGAACTGGCCGTGACACTGTCGGGCGGCGGACTTAAAGCACCCGAGCACGGTACCGTTTTTGTGGTCGATAATAAAATCGTGTACACGCCTTCAGCCAACTTCAACGGGCCGGACGATTTTGAATACTACGTGAGTGACGGCGTGCTTAACGACAAGGGCTATGTGTCGGTGAATGTGGCGCAGGTGAACGACAACCCGGTGGCCGTGCCCGACAGCGTCACAACACCCGAAGACACGGAGGTCAGCGTCAACGTGCTCGCCAACGATACGGATGTGGACACCGTGGCAGAAAACAATTTCGCGGCTCTGCACAGCAGAAGCACATTCGCGGTGCAGAGCTATGCGTTCGACGGCACCGGGTACGGCACAGTGTCCGAATCCGGCGGTGTCATCACGTACGATCCCGACGCGGGCTTCTCGGGTGTGATTCGTATCAATTATGTGCTGACGGACGGACATGGCGGCAGCGCGGATGGCAGACTCACAATCGTTGTGGACAGCGAGAACGATACGCCGGTGGCCGTGGACGACAGTGTGACGACGGCGGAGGATACGCCGGTGACATTTAATGTGCTCGAGAATGACACAGATCAGGATTATAATGACGTTCTCATATTCGGCGGTTTTCTTGGTGACACACGAAAGGAAGTCATTCATGGGGTTATCAGCTCGAATGTGAACGGCGATATCACGTTTGATCCGGAAGATGACTTCAACGGCACGGTAACGATTGGCTATATCGTGAAGGACAAAGCGGAAACACAGGATGCGGGGACGATCACCATCACGGTGACACCCGTCAACGACGCGCCGACAGCGGATGACAAATCCGTCTCGACAAACGAGGACACGGCGGTCGATATATCGGTTGAACCGCTGATTAAAGACGTGGACAAAGACACTCTGACGGTATCGGTGCAGACAGCGGGGAATCCGGCGCACGGCACAGTGGCCGTAACGGGTAAGGATATCCGTTTTATGCCGAGCCCTGACTGGAACGGCACGGACAGCTTCACGTATACGGTGGCGGATCCGTCAGGCGAAACGGATACGGGCGTGATCACGGTGACGGTGGCGCAGGTGAACGACGCACCCATCGCAGCCGACGACACAGAGATTACAAACGAGGATCAGCCGGTTTGGATCAGCGTGCTGAATAACGATATGGATCAGGATACGAAAACAGGGCTGAACGCGCATCCGAAAGACGAAACATTGGTGCTGTCGGTTGGCGATGCGGGGCTCATACAGCCGCTGCACGGTATAGCTGAAATGGACGGCAACCAAGTGAAATACACGCCTGATCTCAACTATAACGGGACCGACCGCTTTGAATACAAGCTGTCAGACGGAGATGCCGATGATACGGCTCTCGTGACCGTGACGATTGAGCAGGTCAACGATGCGCCGACCGCGAACGACGACACGGCTGTCACGAATGACGAAGACATGGTGATCATCAGTGTGCTGGATAACGATACCGATGTGGATACGCAAAGCGGGCTCAACAGCGGGCAGATTTATTCCGCGCAGGATTTCAAGGTGACCAGCGTCTCCGCGCCGACAAACGGCAAAGCGGTGATCAGCGGCAACAAGGTTGAGTATACACCCGCAGATAAGTTCGCGGGCACCGACAGCTTTACGTATGTGATGACAGACGGCCACGGCGGCACCGACAGCGCGACGGTGACTGTGATAGTGAAGAGTGTAAACGACCCACCCGCCACACCCGTTGTCCATACACCCGTACAGGGATCGCGTTACGGCGGCGAGTCTACGGTGAATGTCACGTGGACAGGCTATGATATTGACGGCGATCCGCTGACATATACGCTTGAATATTATGACGGCTCGGCATGGAACCTGATTAAAGCGGGGCTCAGCGTCACATCGTACGATTTCATGCTGCCCGAAATGCTGGCCAGCATCACCAGCCTTCAGTTCAGAGTCAGCGCGTCCGATGCCGAGTACACGAGCGGCTTCGGGTATTCAGGCAAGCTTACGGTGGATAAGAGCGTTCCCGTTAATATTGTCGTCAAGATGACCAAAGCGGACGGCAAGCCGTATACGGCGGGCACATGGACCAACCAAAGCGTGACGGTGACGGCGGTATCCGTTGAAGACGCATCCGCGGTCACATTCAAATACGCGATGGAAGACAAAGCGTTTGTCGCGGATACGGGCAAAACGGTTGTCAGCGGCGTCCACAATGTATTTATACAGGCGGTTGACGAGTTCGGCAATGGGTGTGAATTCGGCGGAT
This sequence comes from Bacillota bacterium, assembly GCA_023441905.1. Lineage (GTDB taxonomy): Bacteria > Bacillota > Clostridia > Christensenellales > SZUA-584 > SZUA-584. Next base: position 5,905 of record JAEZNC010000143.1, read on the forward strand.
ACCTGATTAAGATCGACAAGCAGCCGCCGGCGGTGCCCAAAATCGACGTGACGATATCGGGCAGCGAAGCCCAGCTTAAATTCACGCTTTCAGCCGACCCGGGCGGCAGCGGCAACAGCCATATCGTGTTGCCGGACGGCACGGTGAAAAGCGCGTCTTCGGATTTGAAATGGTCTGTCAGCAAAAACGACACATATGCGATGACGATATTCGACAACGTGGGCAACAGCACAAAATTCAACGTGACGGTTGACAGCCTTGACGAAACGCCGCCCGTAATTGAATGCAGCACAGGCGGCTATGTGATCGGCGAAACGACACTCAGAGAGATCAAAGCGGCGTTGTTATTCACCGATGATAAGGCGGAGATTGTGTCAAAGGGATACGCGGTGACCGAAGCAATGACGCATTCGGGTGCATATAAGAGCTACACGGCGGATATCGTACTTAGTGAACCGGGGACATATTACATTCACGCGTTTGCTAAAAATTCATTCGGCTTGACGGCCAGCAAGACATTCGGGCCGTTTAAGATTGCGGCGCTGGAGACCGGCGCACCCGGGCCGGAGACAAGCCCCGGCGCTGAGCCCACAGAGGCGGTGAAGCCTGTAATCGGAGATGTGAGCCTTACCGCGCCCGACGTGGTGCAGGATGCGGTGAAGATTAGGCTGCCCGACGGCGAGTGGCAGGATTCGCTCGTGCTGGAGGACATAGAGCCTGGCACATATCTGATTGAAGTGATGGATGAGAACGGCAATGTACGGATTGTGGAAGTGACAATAACCGATGAAGACATCGCATTCGGGCAGTTCCAGCCAAAAGCGCCGGTTGTTTGGTACGTTTATGCGGGCGGCGCAGGTGCTGCCGGATTGCTGCTGCTGTGGCTGCTGCTCCTCCTCTGGCGAAATGTCAAGATTGAGGCGATAGCCGCAAGGGACAGCGGACGCGTCAGAACCGTGAAAGTGATCAGAATGCTGAGACGAAGCCGCGATGTGCTCTCGATTAACCTGAAACCCGAAAGCATTAAGGACGCGACAAACGGCGTCATCACACTGTCCGAAGGGCTGACGCGGCGCATGAGAAGCAAAACGCTGACCGTAACGCTGGGTGGCCGTGAGGTCTTCTCTGCGGTGATACCGGACGATACGAAGGGCAGCTTTGAAGGCGCAATTGAAAGCTGGGTATAAACAAGATGAGCGGACGGGGGCAGACAAGCTCCCGCCTGTTTAATTTAAGAAAACTGCGCATAATACAAATCAGGGTGAGAGAAGATGAGAAAGAAAAAAGATCCCAGACGGATGCTGGATCGGTATTCATCGCGGACAAATGCGAACGATGGGACAGACCATCAGATCGGTTTGCGCGAGGATTTGCGCGTGCATTACAGCGGTGAAGACGATCCGCACGACGGTTGAAAGCTGGGGAAAAAAAGAGATGGCCGATGTGCCGTCTTTTTTTATGTTCCTTCGTTAAATGGTATGAGCTTTGCCAATTGAAGAGAGATTCGGAGCGTTGAGGTGGAAACAAAAAATGCCTTTACGAACACCGTATCAGCCGCCTTCGGCCACATTTTCTCACTGTCATCATTTAATTCGGAATCATCTTGCGCTATGGCACCGCTATAAACGAAAAGATAGGGCAGCGGTCATACTTTCCGCTGTCGCAGTGAACGAGTGCAGCGAAGTTGAAGTGGATGAGAATCTGTCTCAACAACCACCGTGCTGCTGTTCTTTCGCCAAAGCGGCCCGGAAGCTTCAGAAAAGCGCAATGAGCACGCTTTAATACATCAGCTATATGATGCACCGCCCAAGTCGCGCAGCATGGCTTTCATTCCCGACGTCATCATAATGCCGTCGTCCGGCATCACCCATAATGCTTCCACACCGTTAAGGCTTTCCGCATAGTCAAGGCTTTGCTCAGGCGGCATTAAAAACAGCGCTGTCGAGAGCAGATCGGCCTGTCCGCTGTCTTCGGTGATAACGGTGACCGCTTTATAATAAGCGGCAGGCATCAGCGTTTGCGGATTTATCAAGTGATGATAGTTCACGCCGTCTACGGTGTAAAACCGCTCGTAAATTCCGCTTGAGACCACGGAAAGGTTGGTTACAAACGCGACATCGAGCAGATTGGATTCGTCTGTGGAGCCTGCCAGCGGGCTGTTCGGGTCTTTGATGCCGACGCTCCATTTGCCGCGTACGCCGTCCTTGGGCGTGCCCACGGCGCGGATATTTCCGCCTGCGCTAATCAGCACGGAGTCGTATCCTTTTTCTATGAGTTTGTCCGCAGCGATTTCGGTCGCGTAGCCTTTTGCCACAGCACCCACGTCAAGGCTCATGCGGCTGTCGTTTAAATAAACGGTTGAGGCCTGCTCATCGATAATCAAGCCGTTTATATCTGTATGTCTTGCTGCGTCCTGAAGCTGATCCATGGGGGGGAGCTCCGCCTTTGAAGGATCGTATTGCCCGGCATCTCGGTAATCATGCCAAATACTGAGCACGCTGCCCATAGCCACATTGACGATGCCGTCAGTTTTGTCATACCAGTCTTTGGACAGATTGAGCATGTCTATGATGGCGGGATCCACCTTCACGGGGGCGATGCCCGCGTTATCATTAACGGTTTTGATATTGTTGATGCCGTCGTAATCATGATAGATATCATACTGCTTATTGAGCTCTGTAAATGTATCGTAGACAGTATTATAAATATCATCGAATTCTTCCTGGGAACGCGCGTAGGCCATTACAATAACGGACGTATCAAAAGTATCCAGAAATTCTCCGCTGTATTTTTTGTATTTCTGCGCCGGTGCGCAGCCGAAAAGCGGAAAAACGATGAGAATGCACAAAATGACCGTAAGGATTTTCTTCATTTGACCTCGTATACAGCAAAATAATCCTCCCGGCACAAGGCCGGAGGGATTATTCGCGTGTTTTTTATAAATATTAATGGAATCAGTCGGCGTTTGCAATCGCTTTTTCAACGGCGGCAATATAATCCTGAACGGAAATTGTCACGCTGGATGTCAGGTCGGCTTCAGCGGGAACGGACGGATGTTCGGCATCCTTCTGAGCCGTCTTCATGGCTTTGACTTCGTCGATGGTCTTGCCGATCATCCACTGGCCGAGAGCCGCAATCTGCTCGTACCATTCCTTGCCGACTGAGGACGCTTTCTTCATGCCATAATTATCGCCAAGCTCCACTTTTGTTTTCGGTTTGGAGGCCGCATCGGTAATCAGCGTGCCTTTCGCATCGAAGTTAACCTTCACTTGGCCGTTATCGATCATCACACCCACGATCTTGTTGTCCTGATCCATAGTGACTGCCGCCATAATGATATCGGCCTGGGCAAGAGCGTCCGCATCAGCTGTTGCGCCCGCGGATTTTTTGATGGACGTGACATTGCCGATGCCCGTTTTGGTTGCGCCCGAAACCGTCGCGCCAAAGTCTTTCGCGTTGGCAACGGCCTTCTGAACGGCAGCCAGATAGCTGGACACATGGATGGTGACGCTGGAAGTCAGGTCGGCTTCTGCCGGTGTGCCTTCGTTGCTCATCTTCATACCCATCACGTCGTCGATCGTTTTTCCGACCATCCAGTCTTCGAGGGCTGCAATCTGCTCGTACCACTCTTTACCGATGCCGGATGCCTTGGCCATGCCGTAAGCATTGCCGAGCTCCACTTTCGTTTTGATTTCGGCAGTGGTATCCGTTTTCAGCTGTCCCTGCGCATCAAAGTTCACCATCGGCTGAACCATATCGATTTTGACATTGATGATTTTTCCGTCTTTGTCAAGCGTCACGGCTGCCATAACGGTGTCAATTTCAGCAAGCGCTTCCGCGTCGGCGGAGACGCTGGCCGACTTCGCAAGGGAAATGTCGCTGCCAAGACCCGTCAGCACCGCACCGGTTGCTGCTGCTGGTTCACTCACAGTGGCAGAGGGCGACTCCGTAGCCGAAGCTGCCGGCGACTCTGTTGCATTGTTATTGCCGCAGCCGGCAAAAGCAGACACAATCATCGCCAATACCAAACCCAATAATAAAACCTTCTTCATTAATAGTCCTCCTCTTTATCACTTATCAATTATCATGACCAATCCTGATTTTTTCTTTCACTGGCCAGCAGGATAATCTCATAAATGTTTAATTACGGCTCTGTTTTATTTCCAAAAAAACATAAACATTACCAAAAAACTGTGTTAAGTTTAACATAGGGCTGTTAAAATGAGAAGTGGTATTAATAACCATTATGATTTGTGTTTCAACGGTAATATTAACGTTTAGTTATATAATAGTTTGTAATAATTAACATTAGAATTAAAAAACAAAGTTTGATAAGATTATGAAAATTATGCATGAAAACGTATCCACGAAAAAATTGGCGAAGGGCTTCTGGCAGGTGGCCGATCCGAAAATTTGGGTGGCGTCCACTATACCGATGCTTTCGGGTGCTGCCATTGCCTGGTCGTTTGGTTCCGGGGCAAAACCGTTGAGTGTGTTGTGGTTTTTGTTAGCCGTCATCGGCGTTTATCTTGTGGAAATCGCAAAAAACGCGCTCAATGAGGTGATCGACTTCCAGTCGGGTGTGGATCCCGGCGTTGATGAGCAGCACAGAACCCCGTTTTCCGGCGGAAAAAAATCGATCGTGCAGGGAAATCTTGATCTGACACAATGCCTGACGATCGCGGTGATCTGCTTTGCCGCCGCTGCATTTCTGGGCGGTGTCCTCGTTCTGTTTGCAGAGCCGCGTGTGTTATGGCCCGGTCTCGTCGGTTTTATTTTGGCGATGCTTTACAGTATGCCGCCGTTTAAGCTCTGTTACAGGGGTTTTGGTGAAATTGCGGTGGGGGTGGCCTTTGGTCCCGCCATTGTTATGGGCGTTTACGTGCTGATTAAGGGCCGGTTCGATTGGCTGCCGCTGCTGGTATCTGTGCCCATTGCGTTTATGATTACAAATGTGCTGTGGATCAATCAATATCCCGATTATGAAGTGGATAAAGCGCATAATAAAAGAAATGGAGTCGTGCGTCTGGGCAAAGAAAAAGCTGTTGCCGTGTATGCGGTGCTTTTTGCACTCAGTTACCTGTCGGTCATCGGTATTGCGTTGTATGCGGGAAACGTGATATGGCTGCTGCCGCTTCTGACGGTTCCTATGGCTCTCAAAGCCGTGAAAAACTGCCGAAAAAACTATGATCAGATCGACAAATTGGTCGCGTCGAATGCGGCCACGGTGCAAGTCTATCAGCTGTTTGGTTTGTCATTTGTAGTCAGTGCCGTTTTGGACGGCTTAGTCATTTAATTCATGGGAGGAAAAGATGTCGAAAAAAATTGTGATTGTGGGCGCCGGATATGCGGGTATCGAAGCCGCTATCAAGCTCAACAAGAAAGGAAGACGGGACGATCTTGATATTACGATCATTGACCGCAACCCTTATCATACGCTGTTAACGGAAATTCACGAGGTCGCGGGTAACAGGGTCGGTGAAGACGCGGTAAAAATACCGCTCAAAGAGATATTCAGGACCACAAATGTGAATCTTGTGATCGACAATATCGACCAGTATGATTTTGAATCCCGAAAAGTTAAGTCTAAGTCGAATGAATATCCGTATGATTACCTGATCATGTCTGTCGGGTCGACGCCGAATTATTTCGGCATACCGGGGCTTGAGGAACACGGCTTCCCGCTTTGGTCGGTTGACGATGCGGTCAGGATCAGGGAGCATATAGAACGCTGCTTCTATGAGGCGGAAACCGAGAAGGACGCGGAGCGCCGTAAACGGCTGCTGACATTTGTGGTGGGCGGCGCCGGATTCACGGGCGTAGAAATGATCGGTGAGCTGGGGCAGTGGGTGAAAAAACTGTGCAGAGTTCACCATATTGACCGCAAAGAAATTCGCCTGATTATTGTGGATATGCTGGATTGCATACTCAGCAATCTCTGTGACAAAAACAGCAAAAGAGCCCACGACTATATGCACGGAAAGCTCGGTATCGAGATCATTCTAAGCACCGCGATCAAGCAGGTGACACCCGAATTTGTGGATATCGGGGAGAGAAAGATCGAAACCAACACGCTCATTTGGGCCGCCGGAGTGCGCTCGTCGCTCGATGTCGAGAATATGGAGCTCGATAAAGGCCCGGGCCGCCGCCTGACCGTTGATGAATTCTGCCGGACCAAGCATAAGAATGTGTACGCGGTGGGCGATGTGTGTGCGCTGCTCGATGAAAAAGGCAAGGCATTCCCGGCTATGGTGGAAACCGCGCTGCAGACGGGCGAGGGCGCGGCGATGAATATTCTAAACGAGATCAGAGGCAAGCAGCCTGAAGCCGTCAAGGTTAAGCTGCACGGTGTGATGGTCAGCATCGGCAATTATTTTGCGGTGGCCGATTTGATGGGCGTGAAGCCAAGCCGTTGGATTTCGCTGATCATGAAGTATTTCGTGAACATGCACTACCTTTATGGTATCATGGGGTTAAAGGGCATATGGGATTATCTGCGCGACGAAATTCTTCACAGAAGGCAGTACAAACGTTTCCTGCAGCGCAATTATACGAGAACGGTTCAGGCGTGGTGGCTCGTGCCTTTAAGGCTGTTCCTTGGCTGGACATGGTTCTATGAAGGCATTAAGAAGGTTCAGGAAGGCTGGTTCACCAAGCCGATGCTCGCAAACTTCCTAGGCTATGCCTCGGGTGCGGACGCGGCGTCAACCGCGACAGGTGCCGAAGCCATTTCGGGTGCTTCTCAGGTGGCCGGCGGTGCTCCGGCGGTTGTTGAGAAGCTTCTCAATATCGACCTTGGGTTCTTAGGGTTCTTCCTTGAAAGAGCGGGGGAAGGGCAGCCGCTTGTGTTCCGTGTCCACTTCTTCCTTGTGGACTGGATTTTGAACGGATGGGTGCTCGCGACGCCCGGCTGGTCGATGTTCTTTCAGGTGCTGATTGTGGTACTTGAGATTCTTGTCGGTCTTGCCATATTCTCGGGCACGTTTACGTTCCTCTCATCCGTGGTGTCTCTCGGCCTGATTGCGATGTTCATTACGTCTACAGGCATGTACGATTCCACTTGGTGGATGCTGTTTGCTGGTATCGCGATGGCAGCGGGCGCGGGACGTGCGTTTGGGCTCGATCACTGGGTGCTGCCGTACCTTGGAAAGGTTTGGGACGGCACAAAGAAGAACGGCCGTTTAACGCTTTCATGGGGCAAAAACAAAAAGCAGAAATAAGGGGTAAATAATTAAGTGTGGGAAAAGCTGCCTGCTTTAAAAACAGAGCTCGATCTGTTTGAAGCGCTGCTTAACGAGCAATTTGGTTCAAAAAAGAATATTCATTCGTTTATCGACAGGCTGTCACTCGATATCATACAAAGCGGCGGAAAAAGGCTGCGGCCTGCCATGACGATCGCCGCCGCAAAGCTGGGGGAGTATCGGCGAGACAGAGTTTTCAGCACGGCACTGAGCGTTGAAATGCTGCACACGGCCACGCTGATCCACGACGATATCATCGATAACTCGCTGATCAGAAGAAACATGCCAACCCTGTTTGCCACGCAGGGTGTCAGCACGGCCGTGTTTGCGGGCGACTATATCTTTGTGAAGTCGATGCAGGCGCTGGCAGCGGCGGATCTGCCCATGCGGTACTTGAAGGAGCTTTCTCAGGCAATTGAGGCGGTTTGCGTGGGTGAGGTGGAGCAGTTTCGCGGACGCGGCAGATTGCCTGGGTTTAAAACGTACCTTGCGAGAATCAGCCGCAAGACGGCGGTGCTGTTTGCGGCCTGCTGTGCGGTCGGCAGCCATATCGGCGGCCTGCCGGAGGAGTCTGTAAAGCGCGCGGCGCGTTTCGGAGCGTACTATGGCATCGCGTTTCAGATTAAGGATGATCTGCTCGATTTAACCGAGCATCCGAGCCGCATCGGCAAGCCGGTCGGCAACGATTTAAAGGAGGGCGTGGCCACGCTGCCGATTCTTATGGCGGCTTCGAGGGACGATGGCCTCCGGGCAGAGATTGAAAGCTTTTTAGTCGGATTAAAAAAGAAAAAACCCTCGCAGAGAGATATCAGGCGGATCATCAGATTGGTCACCGAAGCCGAAGGCATACAGCAATCGCAGGCGATACTGGACCGGTATATCGCTAAAGCGCAAATGCAGCTCGACAAGCTCCCCGAATCGGAGGGCAAGCAGATGCTGCAAGGTATACTGGAAATGACATTTCAATAACTGAGAATCATTTAGCGCTTCGAGCTGGCGGAACAAACCGGCGGCCGGGGCGTTTTTTGTTCTCTTGAATTTGCATTATCATCATCGGATAAAGCATTCTTATAGGAGAAGGCGGCGCAGAGCGCCGGATGAGGTGTTATATTTACTCACAGAAAAAACAGTTTACGCATCAGCCGCATATCGGCAGCAGTTTCCTCTCAAGAAAACAATGAATAAACGAGTAGTGATGGATGAATGAGCGGATTTCGTGCTATGCAAGGAGTGAAACCGAAGGAATAGCGCTCTATTTAGAAATTCCTGTGATACCGCAGAGCACGGAAGCGGCCGTCAAGAAAGCGTTACGAATTAATCAGCACTTGAAGCCAATCAAATCGCATCTACAGCCCCGGCTCGGCTTGTCTGCATGTCGGCTGCCGCTCGGCGCACCGCCGCGGCGATTTCCTGATAGCTCGTGCAGCGGCACAGGTTGGACTGCAGCCATGTTTCGATCGTATAATCATCCGGATTCGGGTGATGCAGCAGCAGCGAATGGCACACCATGATAAACCCCGGTGTGCAGAAGCCGCACTGATAGGCTGACAGCTCGGCAAACGCTTTTTGTATCGGCGTATCGGTGAGCCCTTCGATGGTGGTGATGCTGTGATCCACAGCTTCTACAGCCAGCATCAGGCACGATTTCACCGGCCAGCCGTCCACAAGCACGGTGCACGCGCCGCAGTCGCCGTTTTCGCAGCCTATTTTTGTGCCGGTGAGCCCAAACTGATTACGCAGCACATACACAAGCGTATCGGCCGGGCGCACGGCCGCATTGTAAACACGGTTATTGACATTCAGAGAGATCAAGCTTTTACCGGACAGCTTAAGCATTTTTGTATCCTCGGTTTTTTCTGATATCGAGGATGATATTCTCCGCAGTCTTTTTAAAAGCGAACAGACGGTAAGCCGCAGAGCCTTCGAGATCATCGAGCACGGGCGCGGGTATCCGACCTGCAAGCTGCTCGGTGATGTCGGCTGCGGAGAATAAAACCTCCGTTTTTATATCCGGAAAGCGGAACGGATAGGCGCACAAACCGCTCGCCGCCAGTGCAAGCGCATCGTCCTTCAGCAGCGCGCAAACAGTCACGAGCGGATATCCGATTTTTTCAGTCTTGCTTTTCTTTATATGATAGCACGGCAGCGCGGCAGATTTTTCATTAACGGTGACACGGACGATCAGCTCGCCGTTTTGCAGCCGCCTGCCGTTTGAGAGAGCCTGTGCCACCGGTAAAGTCTTCATCCCGCCGGCATAAGCGATTTCGATTTGTGCATCCGCTAGCAGCAGCGGCAGCAGCGTTTCGCGGTAGATAATAGTTCCGGCGAGATTGCCGCCCAGCGTGAGACGGGTGCGTATTGTATGGTCCGCAATGCGGCCTGCGGCCAGGCTGAGAAGCGGAATATCAGCCTCTGTAATTGCATTGAGTGTGACTGCCGATCCGAAAATGAGCTTCGTCCCGTCTGTGCTGATGCCGCGGCATTCGGGAATCTTTTTGATATCGATCACGGCATCCGGCTTCAAGTTGAACACGCGGCTCATGCTGATGATCTCGGTGCCTCCGCCATAGTAAAAAGGATGCAGACCATCTTTGCTCACCGCATCGTAAAGCTGCACGGCCTCCTGCAGTGTGTCCGGCAGGTAATAATCAAAATCATATGCCAGCATCAGGGAGCCCCCTCTGCCGCACGCCAGAGCGTTTCGAACGTGATGGGAAGAGAATCCAGCTGCACGTTCGCAGCCCGGCAGAGCGCATTGGCGAGCGCAGGCGGCATGCCGAGAGCGCCGTGTTCGGCCACACCGCGCGCGCCGAGCGGACCGCTCAAATTCGGCGTCTCAATAAATTCGACGGTATATAAAGGGTTTTCGGAAAAATGCATGATCTTATAACTGCGAAAGCTTGTGTCTTTCAGCTCTCCCGAGCCGTCGTAGGTATAATTTTCCCGCGTGGCCAGAGAGAGACCCGTGCTCATGGCTCCAAGCACCTGGCCCGACGCGCACTCAGGCTCTATCACCTTGCCAGCATCGATCACCGTCACCGCCCTGACCAGACGGTAGGTGTGTTCATATCGGTCGTACTCAACCTCCACAGCCTGCGCGCCCACGGTCCAATACGGGCCGGGCCGGCCCTTGCCGGTTTCTCTGTCAAGCTGCGAGAGCTGCTTCATGATAAAATGCCCCCGACCGATGACGGGGCCGCCCATCGCGTTGCCTTCCTGCGTTTTGATGCCGAAAACGATATCCTTAAACGGCAGCGACACAGATGCGTCTTCCTTAAGGTGCGCCGTTTCATTTTCGAGGACGATGTCTTCGGGCGTGCAGCGCAGCGCAAGCGCCGCATGGGTCTTGAGCTGGCGCAGAGCGTCATCCGCTGCCGATATGATCGCGTTGCCTGCCATATAGGTGGACATGCTCGCGACGGTTTTCCAGTGCTCGGGGTGAGAATGCGTATTCACATGCATATTGATTACAATCTTGTCAAGGCTGATATGAAGGCGCTCGGAGAGTATTCTTGGGAGCGCGGTGGTCATGCCCGGGCCGCATTCAATTACGCTGCAGCTTAAATTCACGCTGCCGTCCGAACAGAATTGAACAATGGCAGACGAGGAGGCATCGGTGGGTGAGCTCGAGGTTTTTGAGAAGCATGCCATACCCTTCGCGCGTATCAAATGCTTTTCGACTTTGACAGCCGCCCCTTTTTCCCACTCAATCAACTGACGGGCTCTGCTGATACACGCATCAAGATTACCCGAATTGCTGAGCGTTACCTTCACCTGTGTGGGCGTATAATCGCCTTCACGCGCCGCGTTGATGCGCCTTAACTCGGCGGAATCAATGCCGAGCTTTTGCGCCAGCTTTTCGATTGTGCGCTCAATCGCAAATGTGGAGACCTCGTGGCCAAAGCCTCGAAACGATGTGGTATACACATGGTTGGTATACACGCAGACGGTATCACACTCGATGCACGGAATGCTGTAAGCCCCGCTGCAGTTCGCGGCCACAGCGCGCGTCATAATGGGTGCAGTGTCCGCGTAGGCGCCCGAGTCGATGAAGAAATCCGCTTTGAGCGCCTGCAGACGGCCGTTTTTATCCGCGCCGAGTTTCATATGAACCTTAGCGCCGATTTTGCACGCGCTTGAATAAAAGCTCTCTTCACGTGTCAACGAGATACGCACCTCCTGTCCGTTCACCGTGCGCGATGCGATAAACGCCATGATTTCAGGATGCGGATTCACTTTGCCGCCGTATCCGCCGCCTACAAACGGCGTTTCGATGATGATGCGGCTCTCGGGCAGCCGCAAATACTTCGCGATCAGCGCCCGTGCCGCGTGGGCACCCTGCGATGCGGCGTGGATGCAAATCTGCCCGTTCGGCAGTATTTGTGCGCGTGCGTTGCGCGTTTCCATATAGGCGTGGTTTGCCTGCGGCAGACGGTACTCGCCTTCCACGGTGATATCGCAGCAGGCCCAGCCATAGCTCATATTCCCTTTGCGTATTTTGATTCGGTTCGAAATGTTCGAATTCATTTCAGGATAAATGCCATCAATGGTATGTGTATACTGCATCAAAGCGGGATGGATAAGCGTCGGATTCGGTGCCAGCGCATCTTCGATGGAATTGACAAAAGGCAGCGGCTGATACCGAACTTGTATCAGTTTTGTTCCCTGAGCGGCCTGCCATTCCTCATCGGCCACCACAATGGCAACCGGTTCACCGAAGTAACGGACTCTTTCAACAGCCAATACGGACATGTCCTGCAGCGCCGAACCAAACAACTGCGGGCAATCCTTGCCCGTAACGACGGCACGCACGCCGGGAACGCTGAATGCGCCGGACGTGTCGATGGAAATGATACGCGCATGAGCCAATACGCTGGTCAAAATTCTTGCCTGAAGGCAAGACGCATCCACGCCGTCGTCGTTGTATTTCGCTTTGCCGCTGACTTTCAGCCATGCGTCGTTTCTGATCATAATAATTGCTCCGAAGATGTTATAAAAGTATTATTGCCAAAATATGCGGCTTGATATCCGCTTCTGTCACCATCTGTTTCCTCATATCTCCAAATGCATAATTTATCAGGCATCATGAGAAAATAAAGAAAAAAGGAGGATCTGTCATGGGCATTATTTCTTGGATCGTGCTGGGAGCACTGGCTGGCTGGGTGGCCAGCATCATTATGAAGAACAACCAGAGAATGGGCGCTTTCGCGAACATTGCCGTGGGAATCATCGGCGCTTTTATCGGCGGTTTCATTATGAATTTAATCGGCGCGAACGCGGATGTGACGGGTTTTACGCTGGAAAGCTTTTTGGTGGCGCTGCTCGGATCGGTGATTTTACTGGCCATTATCAACCTGATACGCAAAGGTTCTGTCACAGATAAATAATATTATGACGATGAAATAGAAGCGACAATCGGCTTCTATTTTATTTTGGCTTAAATAAGGTTGATTTTATACAAAACATAATAGGATGGAAACCAGCTTATCGCAATCGACAGCGAGAGAGCATACTTTTTCGAATAATCACATAGGTACCCAGCGCGGATACGACAACGTCCACAGGCTTTGGTTACGCTGCTGTTATATGCCGGAGTTACAACCGTTCATTTCCGGCATGGCGATATCGACAAGCAGAAAGTTGGCTTTTTCTTTTTTTAGCATGCCTATTGCCTGGTAGCCATCGCAGCAACGCCCGCCACCTTAATCCCGGAGCATATGTCCAATCTGGATTTAAAGAATAGTTCAATGCACTTGTCAGAAAATCAGAACGCGAATTTTCGTTATGCATGTCATGTCTGATCAATGAAGATGAGGCATGACAATTAAAGCAATTTAAGACATTGTAAGAATAAAATATGTTACAATTTGTTTGATATTGTTATGAATGTTTTTGTTTAGTTGAGAAATGATACCTGATTACGCATCCCTGTGCTATAATACAACCAAAAACAACGAGGACAATAACCCATTGAACAAGCCAGGTAAAACCAATGCCCGCAACCTTGCGTTCATAATAAGAGTCAGCACACTGGCCGTATTCACGGCTTTGTTGATGCTGCTTGGCGCGTGCAGTCCGCAGAGCGAGACCAACAGCCCGATGCAAACACGAACCGAGCCGGCGGGGACGCCGCCGCCTGCCGCCACGCCGCAGCCAATGCCCATATCGACGACGCCGCCGGACGAAACGCCGATGCCCGCACAGACACCGCAACCGACGCCGACATCCGCAGCTATCGGAAAAGCCGTTTGCACGGCCGATGAATCCGTCAATATCCGCGAGAAAGCGGATAAAAGCAGTCCCGTGCTCGGCACGCTGCCCGCAGGAGAAACGGCTGATGTAATGGCCTATGAGGACCGATGGGCCCGAATACACTACAATGGGACAGACGGTTACGTGAACCGCGATTATCTGATCGGCAGACATACACCGGAAGTTCAAGTGCCGACGGGAGACTGGGCGGCTGTTCTCGTCAATCCGGCTCATGCGCTGCCGGACGGCTTTGAGGTGGCGGTTACCGATTTTGAGGGCGGCCAGGTGGACGCGCGCATTTATGATATATGTGCTGCGATGTTTGCGGACGCGACCGAGGATGGTGTAAAATTCAAGCTGGTAGACGCTTATCGAACCTATAAGCGCCAGAATGAACTGTATCAAAAGAAGGTGGACAGCTACATCGCCAAGGGGTACAGCCGTGAGGATGCCGAAACACAGGCCGCGACGATCACGGCGCGCCCTAACACCAGCGAGCATCAGACGGGGCTCGCGCTGGATATTGTCACGCCGTCTTATACCAAGCGTGACAAAGGCTTTGCGAATACCGACGCTTTCAAGTGGCTGAGTGCGAACGCACAGGATTACGGGTTTACGCTCAGGTATAAGCAAGGCAAGCAGGACCTGACCGGCGTGATCTATGAGCCGTGGCACTGGCGATTTGTCGGCGTGGAGGCCGCCAAAGCCATGAAACAGAGCGGAGAGTGCCTCGAAGAATATTTTAAAGCGGGTGAATAACCGGCAGCGGGTTTTGCCGCCGTCGGCTGCAATATAAGAAAACATGAAGGAGACGAATGACCATGGCAGTTGAAAGAACGTATGTGATGCTCAAGCCCGACTGTATTAAACGAGGGCTCATCGGAGAGGTGATTGCGCGCATCGAGAGAAAAGGATACAGGGTGACCGACGCGAAAATGATGACCCTTGACGCGGCCATACTGCGCGAGCATTACGCCCACCTTGCGGATAAACCGTTTTTTCCGAGTATTGTATCGTATATGACATCCGGGCCGGTTCTCGGCATGATTGTTGAAGGCCAAAACGCCGTACTCGGCGTACGAATACTGATGGGTGCGACTAATTTTGAGGAAGGCACATCGGGGACGATTCGCGGAGATTATGCGTCGTGCACGGGCGAAAATATCATTCATGGCAGCGATTCGCCAGAGAACGCCGAGATCGAGATAAAAAGATTCTTCAAATAAGATTGTGAATATGCGGGGATTTATGAAACAGAAAGCATGGCTGATCGTACTCGTGCTTATAGTGTATGTGGCCGCGGCTGTGGCATGCAGCGCTGGTGAATCGGCGAAGCCGAGAGCGGCAGCAGCAGGGACAATTTCTCCTGAGCCAAAAAGCAGTGTCAGAGCTGCCGAATCTTCGCCTTTAGTCGAGGAGATCGAAGGCATGTACGAGTTCGAAGACAATGTCTACACAAATCCGCTCAGCTCGTTTATTGCGATGAAAGGATACATGCCGTATTTTGAAATCTCGGAGGACAAGCTGAGAATCGTCGATCCGCAGAATGATACCGTGGAGGAGATCGCGGGCAAAACAGCGATGTCAGACATCGGCACGCAAGATTTTGAAGCGCTGTTTGATAATGAGGTTTTGCTGGAGGGCTTTTCTGTGCCCGACATTGCGATCTATTCGCGATGCATCCAGTACGGTGTTTATAATGATGGATACGTGGAATACCGCGTATATCAGATGGACGATGAGGTGTGGCTCGCCAAACTCTCCAACGGCCATATGTGGAGCATCTACCAACTTTTGAAAACGGGCGATGTCAGCGTGGGTATTATCGGCGGTGCGGACGGGCCGACGAGTGTGTACATCAACCGGTCTGCCGCTGATTAATTGATATCTTAAAGATTGGATTATAACAAAATTCATAGATTGAGAGGATGAATATTATGCCGGTCATCACAACCCCACGCCTGATATTGCGGCATATACGCATTGAGGATGCGGATGACATCTTCGCGTACGCGTCTTCGCCTCATGTCGGCCCCAACGCGGGCTGGAAGCCGCATGAAAGCAGGGAAGAGACGCTGGAGGTCATGCAAACGATATTTCTCAATCAGGAAAGCGTGTTCGGCATTGTGCTGGTTGAAAGCGGCAAAATGATCGGTTCGCTCGGCCTTGTGGTTGACCCCAAGAGGCAGAACGACCGGGTGACGATGCTCGGGTATGCGCTCGGCGAAGCGTATTGGGGCAAAGGAATAATGACCGAAGCAGTGCATGCTTTGCTCAAATACGGATTTGAAGAGCTTGGGCTCGATATGGTCTCGGCCTATTGCTATCCGTTTAATCATAGATCAAAGGCGTTGCTGAAAAAATGCGGCTTTGACTATGAAGGCACGCTCAAACTGGCGGAGAAAATCTATGACGGGCGCGTTTACGACAACGAATGTTACGCGCTGTCGGCACAAAACTATGCACAAAGGAGCCGCAATGACGAAATCTCTATCTCAGATGTCCAATGAAGAGCTGTGGCAGCTGTTTCCGATTCAGCTTGACGAACATCGGGACGAATGGAAGCAGTGGTATGCTGAAGAGCGCGCGTTGCTCATCCGATTGATCGGAGACGAAAACATAGAGCGGATCAGCCACATCGGGAGCACATCCGTGCCGGGGCTGATCGCCAAACCCACGATTGATATTCTGCTGGAAATCGCGTCTCAATGCAATACAGAGAAGCTCATTAAAACGCTCGAACAAAACGGATATCAATGTAGCCGCCAGCCACTAAAGCCGCCGCCGCATATGATGTTTATGAAGGGGTACACGCCTCAGGGGTTTGCCGAGAGAGTCTTTCATATTCATGTCAGATACAAGGGCGATTGGGATGAGCTTTATTTTTGTGAGTATCTGCGCCGATATCCCGGCGTTGCCGCCGAATACGCTGAGCTGAAGCTCAGCCTCAAAGAAAAGTTTGAACGTGACCGCGATGCGTACACAGAGGCGAAGACGGCGTTTGTCACGCATATCACCCGTCTTGCGAGGGAAGAACAGAAGAGACAGGCGGAAACGGATGATGATGCGTGTGCGGTGGGCATTATCGGCGGCGCGGACGGACCCACCACAATATTTGTTTCTCACGAACAGAACAAAGAAAAATTAAAACAATTCAGCTTACTGCTGGAGGCCTGTAAAAAGGCAGCCAAGCCTGTTCAATGCCGCAAAACGGGCGATG
>JAEZNC010000190.1 GCA_023441905.1 Bacillota bacterium
GCCTTGGGCAGATCGGGATAGTAGTAACCCTTGCGATCCATCTTTGAAAAGTTCGCGATTTTGCAGTTGGTCGCGAGACCGGCACGCGCCGCAAATTCCACCACCTTTTCATTGAGCACCGGCAGCACGCCCGGCATACCGATGCAGACGGGGCAGCAATGTGTGTTGGGCTCGCCGCCGAATTTGTTCTCACAGCCGCAGAATATTTTCGTATTTGTCGCCAGTTCCACATGAACCTCAAGCCCGATGACGGTTTCGAACTTCATTACTGCTCACCTCCCTTGAATATCGGACTGCCGATCGGTTCAATGGCCTGTTCGAGCGCATACGCCATGCGCAGCATCTCGGGCTCGCCGAGCGGCTTTGCGATGAGCTGAACGCCGATGGGGAGGCCGTTGTTGCTCAATCCATACGGCATGGAGACTGCCGTCAGCCCCGCGATATTCACGGGAACCGTGTAGATATCCGTCATGTACATCTGCAGCGGATCGGTTTTCTCGCCCGCCACAAACGCGGGTGTCGGCGCGGTCGGCGACAGAATACAGTCGTATTTTTCAAACAATGCATCAAAATCGCGCTTGACCAGCGTTCTGACCTTAAGCGCTTTTAAATAATAGGCGTCGTAATATCCCGAGCTTAGCACGTAATTGCCTAGCATCATACGGCGTTTGACCTCCGGCCCGAAGCCTTCGTTGCGCGTCTGCACGTACATATCCACAATACCGTTATACTTTTGCGCACGGTGGCCGTATTTCACGCCGTCGTAACGCGACAAGTTCGACGTGGCTTCCGCTGAAGATATGATATAGTAGACGCTCAGCGCATAATCAAACGTGGGCAGCGTGGTTTCTTCCACGATGGCACCCATCGATTCATATGTTTTCATGGCGCTCAGCAAAGCGGCTTTGGCGTCTTCGCCAAGGCCTTCCGCGAAGTATTCCTTCGGCACGCCGATTTTCATGCCTTTCACGCCCTCTTTGATGCCGGCTGAATAATCGGGGTAGTTCATATCAATCGATGTGGAATCGCGTCTGTCGTGGCTGCACAGGGTATTGAGGGCCAGCGCCGCGTCTTCGATGGTGCGCGTAAACGGGCCGATCTGATCGAGAGAAGACGCAAAAGCGACAAGACCATAACGCGACACAACGCCGTAAGTGGGCTTTAACCCCACAACACCGCAGTACGACGCGGGCTGCCTGATGCTGCCGCCCGTATCCGACCCCAACGCAAGCGGCGCATAACCGGCCGATACGGCTGCCGCGCTGCCGCCCGACGAACCGCCCGGCACGCACCGCAGATCCCACGGGTTTGCCGATGTTTTAAAGGCGCTGTTCTCGGTGGATGAACCCATCGCGAACTCATCGAGGTTCGATTTGGCCAGTGTGATGATGCCGAGTGATTTGAAGCGCTCAATGACATGCGCGTCATACGGCGGCACAAAATCTTGGAGCATTTTCGACGAACACGTGGTGGCGATGCCCTCCGTGCAGATATTATCTTTGATAATGGCGGGAATTCCGTCAAATGCGCTTCGCTGCTCACCTTTGGCGCGGCGGTCATCCGCATTTTTGGCTTCGTTTAGTGCCTGTTCTTCACATACGCGGTTTAAGGCACGCAGCTTCGGTTCTTTTTCTTTTATTCTGTCAAGCAGACCTTCCACAAGCTCCGAAGCGCTGATTTCCTTCGATGAGAGCTTGTCCATCGCCTGCTTCATGCTCAGTTCATATACTTTCAAATTGCCACCTCATTCAACAACCTTAGGCACAATGAAACATCCGTTTTCACGTTCGGGTGCATTGGCCGTCAGTTTATCATTATCCATGCTCTTTTCCACCGCATCGCGCCTGAGCACATTTTCCACGCCCTGAATGTGCGCCGTGGGCGCCACACCGTTTGTATCGAGCTCTTCAAGACGCTGTGCCGACTTCAGTATGGCTTCAAGATGATGCTGATATTGTTTTTTCTCATCATCACTGAAGCTTAAACGCGAAAGCACCGCTATTTTTTCCACCTCGGAAATTGGAACCTGCATGCCGTCCTCCTCAAGTATTATTTAGCTCAAATTGTATTTAAACGTCGCATAAAAGCCGTTTTCCACTTCTCCCAGATAATCGATAAAGTATAACACACCCGAATCGGATGTGGCAAACTCATCTGTACCGCAAACCGCGATTTCCTTCAAGGTGCCGCTCGCAATATCATAAACAAAAAGGCCATACGGATAACCTTCGGCGGCGTCGTCAATCTTCGCATCCAGAAAAAAAACTTTACCGCCCGGCATAAAGCCGAAATCAAAGACATCGGTGCCGTTTGTAATCATCACCGTCTCCCCCGTATCGAGGTTAAAAAGCTTGAGGCTCGTTGGAACCTGTTCATCGGCAGAAGGCTGTGTTTCAAGCACAAGCAGCTGATTCGAATCCGAACGTGTGCAGATATCCACGCCGCCGGTCAGGTCACGGCGTGTTTCACCGATTTCGTAAACACGGCCGGTGGTTTTGTCTGCAAAATAAACACGCCCCTTCCAAACAGCAACGCTGCCCTCTGCACCTTCCAGCTCTTCCACAGCCTGAATGTGAAAACTGCCGTCCTGCGCAAATGTGCAGGAACGCATCTGCT
This sequence comes from Bacillota bacterium, assembly GCA_023441905.1. GTDB lineage: Bacteria > Bacillota > Clostridia > Christensenellales > SZUA-584 > SZUA-584. The sequence continues at coordinate 2,617 of JAEZNC010000190.1, forward strand.
TGGTGTCGCTGCTGCCCGTCATTGCATAAAGTGCGCTGTCCGTATCCGACCACGCAAAATCCGTCGTCTGGCTCCCAAAGCCCTCTTCGCCAAGATTGATCAGAGCCGCATTGGTGAAATCATAAACGTACAGGACGCTGTTCTCAATCGACGAATCGAGGATTGCCAGATACCGTCCGTCCGGTGAGAATTTTGCCTTGGTAATCAGAAAAAATTCGGATACGTCAATAATGTTCGCACGACC
>JAEZNC010000263.1 GCA_023441905.1 Bacillota bacterium
GCGTGAACTATTCCATACTCGGCTTGATCGGTGACACATCCGCGCTGGACACCGAGCCGATTCAGGAACGCAGTGTCGTCAGAAAAGTGATGCGCGTGCAGGAGCCTTACAAAAAGGTGAACCGCGCGTTTCATCCGGACGATACCATCGTGGAGGGCAACGGCTTCACCATCGGTGCTCAGCAGCTTGCCGTGATGGCGGGGCCGTGCAGCGTCGAAAGCGAGGAGCAGATCGTCTCCACAGCCATCAAGGTGAAGGCCGCGGGCGCGAATTTCCTGCGCGGCGGCGCGTTCAAACCGCGCACGAGCCCATACCGGTTCCAGGGCCTTGGCACCGAGGGCATTGAATACTTGCTGACAGCCAAGAAAGAAACAGGTCTGCCCATCGTCACCGAAATCACGAGCGTCGAGTATGTCGATCTGTTTGTGGATAAGGTGGACGTGATACAGGTGGGTGCGCGCAATATGCAAAATTTCGTGCTGCTGCGCGAGCTCGGCAAATCCAAAACGCCCGTGCTGTTAAAGCGCGGCCTTTCCGCCACCATTGAAGAATGGCTCATGAGCGCCGAATATATCGCGGCGGGCGGCAACCCAAACGTGATCCTCTGCGAACGCGGCATCCGCACATTCGAAACAGCCACGCGCAACACGCTCGATATCTCGGCTGTGCCCGTGATCAAGCGTATGAGCCATCTGCCGATCATTGTGGACCCGAGCCACGCGACGGGTTTGTGGTGGGCGGTTGAGCCGCTTGCCGTTGCGGCCATCTGCGCTGGCGCGGACGGCGTGATGATTGAGGTGCATGAAAACCCCGCCGATGCGCTTTCGGACGGTAAGCAGTCGCTGCTGCCCGAAAAATTCTCGGCTGTGACGCAAAAGCTCAAAGGCGCAGCCGAACTGATGGGCAGGACACTCTGATGGATGATCGATTTAAAAGCAGCCGCATACTCATCGCAGGCCTCGGGCTCATCGGCGGCTCTACAGCCATGGCGCTCAAAGCAGCGGGCTGCGCGCACATTTGCGCGCTCGATACCGACAGCAAGGCCATTGAGGCGGCCAGGCAGAGCGATGTGATTGAAGCGGTGTTCGCGGACAGCGACACGGCATTCGACATTGTGATCTGCGCGGTGCCGCCCAAAGCCATTCCGGCAGTCTACGGTCAGGTGAAGCACCGCCTCGCAGACGGCGGCGTGTTCGCCGAGCTCTCAGGGCTCAAAACCGCGCTTGTGGATGTGCTGTATAGCGTGATGCTGCCGCAGCACGGCCTGCTCTGCCTGCACCCGATGGCAGGCAGTGAAAAAGCGGGGTACGCCAACGCAAGCGCTGACCTGTTTAAGGGCGCGCAGCTGATACTAACCCCCACCGAAAAGACGACCGACACGGCGCTTGACTGGGCAAGGTTTCTCTGCGATGCGCTGCTTTGCGCCGAAATGGCCTTGCTCTCCCCCGCGCTGCACGATGCGGTGATTGCGGACTTAAGCCATTTGCCGCACGTGGCGGCGCTCGCGGTGTACGCCGTGGGCAAAGGGCTCGAGCGTTTCGCGGGCGGCAGCTTTCAGGCGATTACGCGCGTGGCCGATCTCAACGCGCCGCTCTGGGCAGGACTATTGATGGACAACGCAGAATATCTGCAGCGGAGCCTTGCACGCTTTAAGCACAATCTCGATACGATCGACGAGGCTTTGAGTGAGCGTGACCAGGAAAAGCTCGAAATACTCTTGAGCAATATGGCTAAGGGAGTCAATCTATGAACACACTGACCATGCACGCCGGAACTTGCGACTATCCCGTTTTGATACAAAATGGGCTGCTCCAAAGCGTGCCCGATCGGCTGGCGGAGATGTATCCCAAAAGCTGTTTCGCGCTGATCACGGACGATAACGTGAACCGCCTGTACGGGCAGAGCTTTTCTGCGATGCTCGAAGCGGCAGGGCTGCGGCACGATGTGTTCACCGTCGCGCCGGGTGAAAAATCAAAGAGCACCGATACGTTTGCGCGGCTCTTAAGCGGGCTCGCGCAGCGCGGCTATAACCGGGCCGATGTGGTTTTGGCCTTGGGCGGCGGCGTCGTGGGCGATCTCGCAGGCTTCGTCGCGGCGGTGTTCCTGCGCGGCCTGCGCGTTGTGCAGATTCCAACCACTTTGCTCGCGCAGATCGACAGCAGCGTAGGCGGCAAAACGGGTATCAACCTGCCCGAGGGCAAAAACCTCGTAGGCGCGTTCCATCAGCCTAGCGCCGTATTCGTCGATTCTTCGCTGCTCCAAACGCTGCCCGAAGCCGACTTTTCGGACGGTATGGCGGAGCTGATTAAATGCGCGCTGATCCGTGACGCGAACATGTTTGCCGACATTGAGCAGCACAACCCCGTCAACGCGGATTCGGATATCCTTGCCGATTGGATCACACGGTGCCTCTCGATCAAGCGCGATGTGGTCGCGGCGGACGAGAAGGACACCGGCGAGCGCATGCTGCTAAACTTCGGCCACACCATCGGTCACGGCATCGAGCGGCTCTGCGCGGCGGAAAAGCGGCCGATGACGCACGGCCGCGCCGTCGCGATCGGTATGGCAGCCATCACCGCCGCTTCCGAGCGCATGGGCCTCACAAAGGCGGGCACCACGCAGCGCATCATCGCGGTGCTGCAAAAATACGCTCTGCCGTATGATATATCCGTCTATGACAAAGGCGAGATATTAAAGGGCATACTCGTGGACAAGAAAAACATCGCAGACAGCTTAAACCTTGTGCTGGTGTCGGAACCGGGGCAGTCCTTCCTGCACCGCATTCCGCAAGGCGACGCGAAAAGTTTTATATAAGGAAGAAAGTATGGATATAACCCTATCCCCCACCAGCTATCACGGCAGCATAACAGTGCCGCCCTCTAAGAGCGCCGCGCACCGCGCGATACTCGCGGCGGCCATGGCGCACGGGCGCAGCGTGATAGAAAATGTGGATTTATCGAGCGACATACTCGCCACCATCGGTGCTTGCCGCAGCCTTGGCTGTGGCATTGATGTGGCTTCAAACGGGCGTTACCATACGCTGACCGTAGACGGCGGATTGTCACTCAATGATGACGCTCTGATCGACTGTGCCGAATCCGGCTCGACGCTGCGCTTTTTCATTCCCGTCGCGTGCACGCTTAATGGCACCAAAACGTTCACCGGAAGCGGGCGTCTGCCCTACAGGCCCGTGGATGCATACCTGCATATTTTCGATGAGCAGAATATCGGTTATTCTCATCCGTCTGATAAGAATCTGCCTCTCTCCGTATCGGGCAAGCTGCACGGCGGCGAATACGGCATCGATGGACGCGTGAGCTCGCAGTACGTGACGGGGCTGCTGTATGCCCTGCCCGTGCTCGAAGCGGATTCCGCCGTCTCGGTGCGCGGCGGCTTCGAATCACGCGGGTACGTGGATTTAACCGTGGACATGCTGCGCCGGTTCGGCGTCGATATCGGCGTATCGGGCGACGATTTCACAATCAAGGGCGGGCAGCGCTATGCGCCGCGAAGCTTAGCCGTGGAGTGCGATTATTCACAGGCCGCATTTTTTATCGTCGCCGGCGCGTTGGCGGGTGATGTCCGCATCGACGGGCTCGACGCACAATCGCTCCAGCCCGACAGCGCGATTGTTCCCATCATGCGCCGCATGGGCGCGGATATAACGGTTGAAGACGGGGCTCTGGTTGTAAAGCAATCCAAATTGTACGGGACCGTCATTGACGTCTCACAGTGTCCCGATCTTGTGCCCCCGCTCGCGATTGCGGCGGCATTCGCACAAGGCGAAACACGCATCTCGGGCGCCGCGCGGCTGCGCATCAAGGAATGCGACCGTCTGCACGCGCTCGCAATCAACTTAAACGGGCTTGGCATCAAGGCCGAAGAAACAGACGATGAACTGCTGATAGAAGGCGGTGCGATGCGCGGCGGCACGGTCGATACATTCGGGGATCACCGCATCGCGATGGCGTTTGCGGTTGCGGCGGCACGCGCGTCGGGTGATATCCATATCCCGAATGCGCAGTGCATCGATAAATCCTATCCGAAGTTTTACGACGATATAAAGGCACTGGGAGGAATAATAAAATGAGCAGCATATGGGGACGCCATTTCACCGTGGACATATTCGGCGAATCACACGGGCCCAAAATCGGCGC
>JAEZNC010000093.1 GCA_023441905.1 Bacillota bacterium
CGCCGATACGGTTTGAACAGACAATAAAAAAGCAAAGGAGAATGAATGATGGATGCCTTAACCACGATACTCGAAAGACGCAGCTGCCGTTTATATCAGGATCGACCGGTCAGTGAGGATGTCATTCACAATCTGTTGAAAGCGGGTATGTACGCGCCTTCCGCGATGAATTCTCAGCCTTGGGAATTTCTCGTGATGCAGGATGCGGAAAAGAAGGAAGCGGTATCGCATATCGTTTCCTATTGGAGCATGCTTAAAAAAGCGCCGCTCGCGATTCTCGTTTTGTCGCGCGTGAACGGCTACCGCGCCAAACCAGATGAATTTTTCATTCAGGACTGTGCGAACAGCACCACGTGCATTTTGCTTGCGGCGCATGCGCAAGGGCTCGGCGGTGTTTATCTCGGGCTTTATCCGCACGAGGACAGAATGCAAAAAGTCCGTGAGATCTACGATATCCCCGAGGACATCATACCGTTTTCCATCGTATCGCTCGGCTATCCTGATTGTGTCTCGAAGCCGCACACCACATTCCACACGCACATGGTGCACCGGGACAAATACTGATTAGACCAAACAACGCTGTCAGATAAGCCTCATTTTGTTATTGCAATGAAAAGCAACTGTCTTTGTCATCCTGATGAGCGAAGCGAGGAAGGATCTGAAAAAAAGATTCCGAGACTGTCGACTTCAGAGCGCTCCGGAATCCATGAGAAGTGCCTTACAGAAGCGTATTCCTTAATCACTTATGCTCAACGGAATGAATAAGTAAACTCTTAAGGGCACTCCAAATTGAAGTGCCCTTGAGTTAGACGATTAAATCTATTTAGCATTAGTCAGGGCTTGCCGACTGTGAACAGCGGGTGGTAAGCCCTTTTTATTACTTCGTTTTAAATTCGCGCCCCTGCGCCTCCGTCAGGCGGTGCGCCGCAAACCGGCCCGAACCCGCTGCGCCCGGCAGCCCGCCCGGCGGCAGCGTCCACATACCGGCGAGCAGAAAGTTCTCAAGGCCCTCCAGCTTGCCGGGGAAGTAGCGCGGGACGTCTTTACCGCTGTCGCCCCAGCTCATCCAAGCACCGCGCCACGCGTCGCAATAGCGTACATACGTCATCGGCGTCACCACATCCGTGGCCTCAATCTTGCCCTCTGCCTGCGGGTACCGCTTGAGTATCGTATCGATCGCATCCTGTTTTAAGCGTTCCTTCTCCTGCTTATACTTTTCCTTGTCCTCGTGCACGTCTTTCCAGTAATCATAATTCGCTGAGTAGAACACACCGAGAACCGTCTTTCCCTTGGGAGCCAGTGTTTCGTCAAACGAATAATTCATCACAGAAACATCGGGCATCGTTTGCCCGCCGATGCTGGCGGGCTGCTCACGGCGGATATTGACGGTGCGCCAGTTTTCCTTGATTTCGCAGTTAAGCCCAACCAACACAAGCGAGCAGGTCGGCACATAGTGTTTCTTCGGGTTCTCAAACAGATTGCGGTAAAGCTCAGGCGTGTATTTATTATCGAGCATTTTATAGAGCGTGGCATAGGCATCCGCGCATGATACCACGGTATTGCCAAACACCTCTTCACCGTTTGTGAGGCGAATACCCTTCGCCACGCCGTCTTGAATGATGATCTTTTCCACACGGCTCTTGTACGATACTTTTCCGCCGAGCCCCAGATACTTTTGTTCCATGCGTTTCGCCAGCGCGCGGGACCCACCCACCGGATAGCCCGAATCGCCGATATTCATACCCGCCATCGACATCACAAGCGCATTCGCGTTGTAGTCGCCGGGAATCGCGCTCAGCAACGCGTGCTGCAGCAGCGGTTCCTTATAAAGCTTCACATAGTCTGTCAATTTAATGGTGTTGAAAAAATTAAGCAGCCCCAGCTTTGTGATGTTTTTGCCGACGAACTTCAAACCGTCGCTCATCGTCATCTGATCCATCGGCTTATCGATAGGCATACCGAATTCGCCCATCGAGCGCAGCGCCTTGCAGAGCCGTTTAATCTCTTTTTTATCCTGCGGGGAAATCTCCAGCAGGTGCTTTTCGAGCTTGTCGGTATTGGTATAAAGGTTCACGGCACGGCCGCCCTCCTCATACCTCGCAAAGATATCGTGATTGACGATCTTGACGCCGTCATCCAGCGCGCCGGTTGTGCGCCAGATGTCATGCAGCGCCGTGCCGGGCTTAGAGCCCATCAGCCAGTGAATGCAGCCGTCAAAATGATAGCCATTTCTGTCCCATCCCGTGCACTCTCCGCCCGGAATGCTGTTCATCTCATAGATGTGCGTGTCAAATCCGTTCATTTGCGCGTAGATACCGCAGGTTAATCCCGCTATACCCGCACCGATAATGACCACCTTCGTCATAATTTATGCCCTCCATAGATATTCAAATTATTTTTTTACCATCGCCACAAGCAGGTTCGGGTCCGGCAGCTTGAAGTTTTTCATACTGAGCTTGTAAAACGCAACGCCCTGTATCGCCGCAAAAAACAGGATGGCCATCTCGCGCGTGTCGCCGTCCCTTACCTCGCCCAGCGCCTGCCCCTGCTTCAATATTCTCATCAGCGATTCCACGGCAACCTCGGAATCCGCGAACACCTTCTCATTGTCGCGCGCGTCCATCAAAGCGGCGTGAATCACGATCAAAAAGTAATACGAGGTGTCTTCCCATTGGTCAATGCCGGTCAGTATATACTTGGCCGTCTCGTACACTTTCTGAAGCGGGCTTATCGGCAGGGCCTCCACCATCAGCAGCGATTCACCCGAGGTGGAAAGCGCCCTGTGAAGCAGCTCATAGAAAATGTCTTCTTTCGACTTGAAGTAATGATACACAAGGCCGTGGCTCATGCCGCCCTGCGCCACAATGTCGCTGATCTTCGTCGCGGCAAAGCCGCGCCTCGCAAACACCTTGAGCGCCGCAGAGAGTATCTGTTCACGCCTTTCATCTTTGATCTGCGCATTCTGCTCTTCATTTCTCGGGCTCATTGCTTTCTCCTTTGATTGACTTATCAGTCAATCAAATAATAAGCTATTTCTTCCATTATGTCAACACTTTTTAAACAAAAAAAGCAAAGAATGTATTCTTTGCTAGAATGCCGTAAGTCTCTTATCGCAGCCTTCTCTGACCGCTGCCCCTTTGGGTGGATTGGAGGGCGTATCCATTAATATGGGATTTCAGTCCCACTCAATCGCCTATTGCGATCGAATGTGGATCGCTGTATGCCGCTCTCTATTCACGCGATGGTGTTAAGCACTGCAACCAATGAGCGGGCGATGGGAAACGACTTTCCCTCTCACGTTACCTGTCGGTGACAAAACTAAATTTCCCTAAAGGGCTGATCATCTGAGAGGGACTCGATTGATGCTTATCAGCCGGAGCTATGTCCGCTGACTCTTGGTATAAAATTATATCGCGTATAACGGCAGACATGTTGTTAAATATCAATGTTAAAAACATGGCTTGGCATGGTCCTTCGCGCAGCCCGGCTGCTTGTTGCACTGATAGCAAATTTCATTCGGTAAATCGCCGTTATCAAAATATCTTTTCAGGTTATCCAGCGTCACACGCGCGATCTTTTCGAGCGCCTCATCGGTCAAGAACGCCTGATGCGATGTCAGTATCACATTGGGCAGCGACACGAGGCGCGCGAGTATATCATCCTGTACGATGGTATTCGAAAAGTCCTCAAAGAACAGCTCGGATTCCTCCTCGTACACATCAAGCCCCGCACCGTGCACACGCCCGTCTTTGAGCGCAGCCAGCAGCGCCGCCGTATCGATCAGCCCGCCGCGCGATGTGTTGATCACTGTTACGCCGTGCTTGGCAGCTGAAAGCGCCTGTTCATCGATGATATGCTTGGTTTCAGGCGTTAACGGACAATGCAGCGATATCACATCAGAACGCTTTATCAATTCCGTGCTGGACACATACTCAAAATCCGCATTCTTCGCGGGAAACGGATCGTACGCAATCACGTTCATGCCAAAGCCCTTGCAGATGTCGATAAACACGCGGCCGATCTTGCCCGTTCCGATTACGCCGACTGTTTTGCCGTGCAGATCAAACCCCGTGAGGCCGTTGATACTGAAATTGAAATCGCGCGTGCGGTTGTAAGCGCGGTGCACCTTGCGGTTCACGGCGAGCAGCAGCGCCATCGCGTGCTCGGCCACGGCATACGGCGAATAAGCGGGCACGCGCACCACATGCAGCTTCTCAAATGCCGCCTTGAAAT
>JAEZNC010000105.1 GCA_023441905.1 Bacillota bacterium
GCCCGGCCCGGTGCTCATCGATATCACGAGCGATCTGTTCTCACAGCTTTGCGAATATACGGCGCCGGAAGAGAATTATGTGATTTCGTGCAAGTACTCGGATATTCCCACGGTACAGATCACAGAGCTTGTGGAAAAGGCACAACGTCCGGTTATTCTCGCGGGGGGCGGCGTGGTGCTGTCCGGCGCGGGCGATGAGCTTTACGAGCTGGCGGAAAAAATTGACGCGCCGGTGGCGAGCACGCTGATGGGCGTCAGCGCGTTTCCGTCTAAGCATCCGCTGTACATGGGCCTTGTGGGCATGCACGGCACCAAGGCGAGCAACATGGCGTTTCAGAACTGCGATTTGCTGCTCGTGCTCGGCGCGCGCTTCAGCGACAGGGTGACGGGGGATGTGAGCAAATTCGCATCTCACGCGAAGATCATACAGATCGATATCGACGCGTCTGAGGTCAATAAGAATATCCCGACGCATCTGCACGTGATTCAGGATATTAAAACAGCGCTTGGTGAATTAAACCCGCACATGCCCAAAGCAAAGCATCCCGAGTGGGTGAAGAGCGTGAACGAGTGGAAGGCGGAGAACGAAGCGTCCATTCCTGATGGTCATTTTCCAAAGCAGATCATGGAGATCATCAATGAAAGCCTCGGAGAAGACACGATCATCGTGACGGATGTGGGCCAGCACCAGATGTGGACGGCGCAGTACTATCCGTTTAAAAAGCACAACAAGTTCTTAACGTCGGGCGGTCTCGGGACGATGGGTTACGGCCTCGGCGCGGCGATCGGCGCGAAGGTGGCAAGTCCCCAAAAAACGGTGATCCACATCACGGGCGACGGGTGTCTGAGGATGAATCTCAATGAGATGGCGACGACGATGCGGTACAACATACCGGTTATCACGGTGCTTTTTGACAACAATACGCTCGGCATGGTGCGCCAGTGGCAGACGCTGCTTTTCAATAAACGGTATTCTGAAACCACGTTGCCGCCGATGGATTTCTGCTTGATTGCGCGCGGCTTCGGGTATTTTGCGCAGAAGGCCGACGATGCGGAAAGCTTTAAGCAGGCGCTGCAGGCAGCGCTGAAGCACGACGGCCCGTCGCTGATTCAATGCGTGATTAATCAGGATGCGATGGTGCTGCCGATGGTTCCGCCGGGGGCTGCTATTGATAATATTCTGATGAATATCTCTTGAAAACTGAATAAAGATGAAAAGCTTCGCAGAGGCTGCTGGGGAATGAACCGGCAGTCTCTTTTCATGTCATCGCAATTGAAAGTAACCTATCCGGTCATCCAGTCCACTACGCAGTGGAATAGGATCTGTTGAGACAGATTCTTCACTTCGCTACACTCGCTCAGAATGACCGGCAACCTATCTTTTCGTTCATTGCGGTGCCATAGTGCGTGATGATTCTGAGTCAAGGAAGCGAGCGAAGTATCTGACTTATCCGGCAGCGCGGCAGTCGTTTCATAAGATGCGGATAGTATACATTAGCCAAACTATGGTATACGAAATATTGCACAATGCCGAAGCTGTATGCTATATTATGTTAAAAGGGTTGATTGATCTGATAGTATGCGTACCAAGCCAAACAATATCTATTTCTGGAAGGGAGCCGGTGATGTTCAAAACCGCATCAGGAGTTGATATACCGTATTTAGAACGAATTAAAGAAGAATATGCGGTCAGCGAAAACAGAATCATGTTCAATATCAGTTTTGAAAAGATCAAGCCCTTTATTCTTGATTTTGTGTCTAATCTTTCAGAGCCTCTGTTTTTTATTATCCAGAAACCGCTTAAGGAGAAATATAAACCGAACAGTTTTACAAAGGGCCCATTTAAAGCGGAATTATTGTATTTCGATTTGCCGACAAAAACACAGATACTTGAAGTTCTCGATCTATACGGAGAGATTATTTTAAATGATGGTATGTCACAATTCGGTATACAATCGCATGACACCGGTGACGAGATTTTTTTCGCAAAATATAAAATCGCTTTCATTTTCAGCAAAGACGTTGAAAAACATTCATTCCTTTTGAACAAGTATGGAATAAGAAAAACAAGCCACTTGATTACGGCTTGGGATGTTGTCTCACCGGACTCTCCGGGCAAACGTTCCAAAGTTATTGTTGATAACAAAGATATTATTGATGTGGCTGAAGAATTGAAAGAAGTTTCGCTCAAGTATAAATCACAGATTGTTGATGATTGAATTAACAATACCGCTAAAGATACGCGCCTGCTTCAAACGCCTTTTCATTGACGGAGATCAGGTGCGCCTTGCCTGCAAGAATATCTATAATCCCATTGTGATTATCCAAATATAAACGCAGCTTTTCGGCAGCATCAGCATCCCGATTGGCGGATGCTTCTTTGACCAGATCACAACCGGCAGATAAAATGCAAAGCTCAAAAGAATGGCAAACCACATATGCTCAAAGCCTGCTGCGCTCCTGTTAAAAAAGAAAAGGGCGCAATCAACACCGCCCAGCATAAGAAACGGTATATTGCGGTAAACAGCCCATGAAGCCGGTGAGCTGTCAGAGCTCCACCTGTTTTGCGGGAGAACGGATATGATAATGCGTAAAATCGCCAGTACATAGACGGCCAGCGTCCAGTGCCATATCCCCGTTAATGAAAACGTTGTAACGCCAATGTGCCATAAAATCACGTAAAAAAGCGTCATGCTGACCGATGTGATCATTTTGCCAAAGCCGAGTGACCGGGCAAAGCGCCGACGGTCGGAGGAAAAACCCGCGGCAATGCGCGGGATAAGATGACATGCATCCCCGGACACGAGAATGAGCGCCATAATGCCAAACAGCATTTTTTGAGCCGAGCCGTCAAGAAGCAGTATATGGATTCCAAGAAAGAATGCTGTGCTTAAATAAAGAATATTAAAAAGGCTCTCAAAATAAGCGGACAGTTTATGTGTTTTCATTGTTCTTTACCATTCTATTGTTTCTGGGTTTTGAGACCATGAGCACATGAACAGTGACGCAGATGCCGACTACGCCAAGCAGGAGGGTGATCCAGATTGTCGCCGTCAGAATACAGGAAATCAAAAGCGTCACCCATAAGAACGCAAGGCTGGCGATCACCGTTTTTTTGGGAAGCCCCGTCCTGTATGTGTAATTCTCAATATACTTGTTGAAAACAGGAACGCGCATTAACTTAGCCCTCAACCGCGGAGCGCAGCTGAAACATGCCGCTGCGCTGATGACAAACGGTGTCGTCGGTAATACAGGGAAAAAGATGCCGATAGTACCGAGGCTTAATAGGATAAAGCCGAACAGGATAAGAATCACATTTTTAACGGTCATGTTGCACCATAACTGTTGTCGTTTGCTGCATGAGAGAATCATACAGCCGCAGCCCAAAGGGCACAAGTGCCACTTTGTACCCTTTGGAATAACCGGCTGCCTAAGCCGATCAACGCCGCGGCTGGTTCATGTTTGTCGTTTTTATTGCCTGCCAAGATTTAAGAAATCTGCACAGCTCCCAAGGCGGTCATATGGTCGCTGCGATAAGACCGTTATGGTCAAGCTTTGCAAGCTCTTTAACCTTGGCAATATCAAGGCCGGCCGCTTGGGTGAAGCGTTCGCCATACTCCGTATCAGCGAGGTAGCAGTGAACCGCGTGGCGGTACTTGATATTTTCCGTACATGGGGCAATATCCCCGGCGGTGTTTTCAATCAATATCTGCTTTTTATCCTCGGTGAGCACGCGCCACAAATCGCCTCCGGCACGGAAGCAGTCGTCGGTGGGGTCGTCCTTCGGGTCGTAACGGTACATTGCGCCATTAAGATCAAGCGGTGGTTCCATCACTTCGGGCTGAGCTGTCCACGCGCCGTAGCTGTTGGGCGAATAAGCGGGTGTTCCGCCATAGTTGCCGTCCACACGCATGGCGCCATCCCGGTGGTAATCATTGACCTCACATTTTGCTTGATTGACAGGAATCTGGTTGTGGTTCACGCCGAGACGGTACCGCTGGGCATCGCCGTAAGCAAACAAACGTCCCTGCAAAAAGCGGTCCGGAGAAAACCCTATGCCCGGAACCACATGGGCGGGGGTAAAGGCAGATTGCTCCACCTCGGCAAAATAGTTCTCGGGATTGCGGTTGAGCTCCAGAACACCGACCTCGATGAGCGGGTATTCCTTATGACGCCAGATTTTTGTGATGTCAAACGGATTCTCATAATGATTTTTCGCCTGTTGTTCGGTCATAACCTGAATGTACATCGTCCACTGCGGATAATTGCCCCGTTCTATGGCTTCAAAAAGATCCTTGCCGTGGAACTCCCGATCCATGCCGTTGATTTGCGCGGCCTCTTCATTGGACAGGTTTTTTATGCCCTGCTTCGTTTTAAAGTGGAATTTGCACCAAACGCGTTCATTATTTGCATTATATAGTGAAAATGTATGCTCTCCAAAGAAATGCATATTCCTGAAAGATGCGGGGATGCCTCTGTCGCTCATGACGACAGTGATTTGATGAAAGCATTCGGGAAGCAGCGTCCAAAAGTCCCAGTTATTCTGCGCAGAACGGCGACCCGTTTGGGGGTCACGCTTGACTGCACGGTTCAAATCGGAAAAATTGTGAACGTCCCGGATGAAAAAGGTAGGCGTGTTGTTGCCGACGAGGTCCCAGTTTCCTTCTTTGGTATAAAACTTGACGGCAACCCCGCGTATATCGCGTTCGCAATCGGCTGCTCCGCGCTCGCCCGCGACCGTGGAAAAGCGGATAAACAGCTCTGTTTCCTTGCCAGGCTGCAATACCTTCGCTTTTGTGTATTGCGAAATATCATGGGTAACTGTCAGCTTGCCGTAAGCACCCCAGCCTTTGGCATGCATACGGCGTTCGGGAATAACTTCCCTGTTGAAGTGGGCCATTTTTTCCATGAGCCATACATCTTGCATGACTACCGGGCCCCTTGGGCCTGCTGTAATTGAGTTCTCGTTGTCGCCGATTGGTGCGCCGACTTCGTTGGTTAGCCGTTTGTTTTCTTCCATGTCGATTGCCTCCTGTTCTTTTTTGATGCAATGGTGAGCATCCGTAAATAGTTTTTTAATTGTATCATTTAATTAATTGTAATGCAAATGAATATTAATAAGGATTTTAATGGATTAATAAGATCAGTCATCCATTACGGATTTGATAAGGGATAGTTATAAGAACTGGGAACCCTATATACTCAATGCTCTTGATGTCCCTTAATCGAATGGTTTTACTGAAGAAATTAATAACACTATCAAAGTTTTTTAGAGAGTAGCCTATGGGTATCGCAGTTTCGGTAACTTTAGAAGACGAATTCTTATTACTTCTAATGCAAACAGGGTTCCAATCACTTTATGGTGATTGGAACCCTGCAATGATGACTTTAGTCAACTCGACCCCAACCATTGAGATAGAGCCTGTAATACGGATTTGAGTTATTTCACGCTTTTTGCGCCTTCGTCAAACGCCTTTTCATTGACGGGGATCAAATGCGCCTTGCCCTTGCCAAGCACATATTCCACCGCCTCAATCACGCTCTTTTTGGAAACAGCGCCGGAGGACGCGATATAAGCACCGAGCATCACGATGTTCGCGGTGCGCGCATTGCCGACTTCCGCCGCAATCTCGTTCACGGGAATGTAGTGTACCTCAATGTCGTCGCGTGTGGCTTTCTTGTCAATCAGCGAGGAATTGACAAACAGCACGCCGCCCGGCTTCAAAGCGCTCTCGTATTTATCAAGAGACGGCTTGTTCATCACAATCACCGCGTCGGCCTCCGTCACAACGGGGGAGCCGACCGGCTCATCCGATACGATCACACAGCAGTTCGCCGTGCCGCCGCGCATTTCGGGGCCGTAGGAGGGGAGCCAGGAAACGTTTTTATCTTCGTACATACCGGCATAGGCCAGCAGCTGGCCCATCAGCAGCACACCCTGACCGCCGAATCCTGCCATAATAATTTCGTTTGTCATGCTATTTTGCCTCCTTATAAACGCCCAGCGGATAATAAGGAATCATGTTTTCCTTGAGCCAATTCAGCGCTTCCACAGGGGAGAGGCCCCAGTTGGTCGGGCAGGTGGAGAGGATCTCCACGAGCGAGAAGCCCTTGCCTTCCAGCTGCGTTTCAAATGCCTTGCGGATGGCTTTTTTCGCTTTGTTGATGTTCGGCACGTCGTGCAGCGATACGCGCTCGATGTATGCCGCGCCCTCGAGTGTCGAGAGCATTTCGGATATGCGCACGGGGAAGCCGCAGTGGCTTGCGTCACGTCCAAACGGCGATGTGGTGGTCTTCTGTCCCACCAGTGTGGTCGGGGCCATCTGGCCGCCAGTCATGCCGTATATCGCATTGTTGATGAATATAGTGGAGATTTTTTCACCGCGCGCCGCGGCATGCACAATTTCCGCCGCGCCGATGGAAGCGAGGTCGCCATCACCCTGATATGTGAACACAAGGTTATCGGGGTGCACGCGCTTCGCGCCCGTGGCCACAGCCGGCGCACGACCGTGTGAGGCCTGATAGGTGTCGATATTAAAGTAATTATAGGCAAAAACCGCGCAGCCCACGGGCACCACGCCGATCGCCTTATCCTGCATGCCCAATTCTTCTATGCACTCGGCCACGAGACGGTGCGCAATCCCATGCGTACAGCCCGGGCAATAGTGAAAAGGAACATCGCATATCAGCGGCGTCTTT
>JAEZNC010000165.1 GCA_023441905.1 Bacillota bacterium
GGGATTTCGATAATGATGCGGTGGGGCTGAGTGATGTGACGCTGTACGCAAAATGGGCGATCAACTCGTATACCGTCAAGTTTGTGGATTTCGACGGCAAAGTGCTGGGTGCGCAGTCGGTGAACTATGGCGGCGCAGCGACGGCTCCTGCGAATCCGGCGAGAGACGGCTATACGTTTACAGGCTGGGACAAAGACTATAGCAAGATCACGAGCGACCTGACCGTGACGGCGCTGTATAAGATCAACACGTACACCGTCAAGTTCGTGGATTTCGACGGCAAGGTGCTGAGCACTCAGTCGGTGGCGTATGGCAGCGCTGCCGTTGCACCCGCAAATCCGGCACGGAGCGGTTACACATTCACAAGCTGGGATAAAGATTACAGCAAGATTGTCGGCGATCTTACCGTGACAGCCCAGTACAAACAGAATGTCAGCAGCAACGATGAGGATATCCCGGGCACATTCGACAGCGGGTCACAGCCCTTCCCGTGGCTGTGGGTTGCCGTGGCGGTTGTGCTGGCCGGCGCGATCGTGACCGTTCTGGTCACTCAGGCGAAGCGGCATAAGAAAACAGGCGACGCGATTTAACAGCTGAATCAAAGACAGGCCGGGATTCGTTCCGGCCTGTTTTTTTGTCTAAAGAATACCCCCGTCATGTCGGGGGTTCCAAAAGGCTTTAGCTATGAGTAAACTGGCTCTCACCATAGAATATACTTAATCTAAGATATAACTAGTATGACTTATGAAAGCCTTCTCCTAGTGCGAAGCACCGGATCAGGTGTCAATAAAAAAGCTGTCAAACAAACACTTCATCAGCCGCTTGACGGCAACGGCTTCTCCTCGAGGAAATATGTGTTTTAATAGCGACGCTTATACAGTCAATAAAATGAAGAGTATTTGCCGACAGGCGATTGCACATAATGGCCTTGTCTTGACGACTTATATTTCTTTTGCATCAGAAGAATAGAGTCTGCGCCATCAGCACACATGGCGGCGTTTTGGTTTAGCAGCGACGATATAAAGGAATCAAAGCAGCAGGCACGCCACTGATTGCTTATTTGGGATGATAACTGACACTTAAATGACTTAATGCACATATTGGTTTAGGTCTAAAGCTTATGCGTAATCACTCGGTTGCGGCCCTGGTTTTTCGCTTCATACAGCGCGGTGTCCGCAGCGGCCAGCAGCTCGTCCACAGTGCTCTTATACATGCTGCAGGCGACGCCGATGCTGACTGAAATGGAAAGAGCGCCGGAACGGGTCATCAGCCGGGTTTCGGCAATCTGGCGGCGGTATCTTTCAAACCGCGCACTCATCTCTTCTTCGGAAGCGGCCGTGGTGATGATCAGGTATTCCTCTCCGCCGATGCGGCCGATAGAATCCGATTCGTCGGTGATTTCCTCTAGGATGCTCGTCAATTTGCATAATATATCGTCACCGGTCTGATGGCCGTAAGTATCGTTGATACGCTTGAAATGGTCGATATCCAAAATGCCCGCACACAGTACGGTATCACCGATACCTGTCTGTGAAAATAAATCGCCGAGCTTTTCAAAAATGGCTCTGCGGTTCAGCAGCCCTGTAAGCGGATCGTGGGTGGCTTGGTAATTGAGCTTTTCGTTGGTTTTCATCAGCGCATCCTGCAGTTCTATCATGCGCCGACCCACCTGAACCCGGGCGCGCAGTTCGTTCGGGTCAAACGGCTTGATCAAATAATCGTTGGCGCCCGCATCAAGACCCAAGATGATATCTTTCGTTGCGCTTTTTCCGGTCAGCATAATGATATAAGGCGGTCGCTCAGAATTCGCCTCACGGACTTTTTGTATCAGCTCCAACCCATCGAGCTTTGGCATCACCCAGTCGAGTATCGCAATGGATGGTGCGTTGGGTTTAATCAGTTCCCCCCAAGCCTGCATACCATCAACTGTTTCGAGCACGTCGTAACCGTACTCTCTTAACGCCCCTGAGAGAATCATGCGGCACGTTTGGCTGTCATCGGCAATAAGAATTCGCATTTGTTGAACTCCCGACTGTTATACTTTTATAAATCCAGTGATGAGTGAATGTCCTGAGGTTTCCGATATTATGATACTTTTGGTGTATATTATAACAATTTAGTGAAAATAAATCATCACTTTTTTTCATATTAATATTTAAGTGTTAACGGCCAATAAATCAGTGGTTGGCGGCTGAGAGAGGTTTATATTGACATCGCATTGATAGTCATATAGCCATTGCCGGAATTGGAAACGTTTCCGGTAACGTTGCCGAAAACGATCCCGGCCAGCATCGCGAAAGGAATAAAAAACTTTGATGCAGCAAACAATAAAGGACATAGCCAGGATATGCAAAGTCAGCGTCAGCACTGTCTCACGCGTGCTCAACGATCATCAGGATGTCAGCGACGACATGCGCAAGCGCGTGATGAGTGTGATTCTGGCAAACGGCTATATTCCGAACAATAGTGCGAGGAACCTTGTCCGCACAAGCTCCGATACCATTGCGCTCATTGTCCGCGGCGTGTCCAACCCATTTTTTACGCGCATCATAAAGGGTGTTGAACACGAAATATACCAAAGCGGTTTTTCGATGGTGCTGCACCAAATCGGCAGCGGTGATGATGAAATCAAAACGGCGGCCATGATCACCAAGGAAAAGCGTCTTCGCGGCATTCTTTTCCTGGGTGGGCGCTTTAATTATACGGCGGAAGAAACGCATCTTCTAAGCATTCCTTATGTGTGCTGCACCTATACCAACACCTTCGGGAGTCTTGACCCAAAAACGTATTCGTCTGTGGCCATTGATGACAAGAAGGAGGCTTACGACGCGGTGATGCAGCTTTACAATAAGGGCCACAGGCGCATTGCGGCGCTTGTGGCGAGCACGGATGATAAATCCATCAGCGAACTGCGATTCTCCGGGTATATTCAGGCGCTTGAGGATTGCGGATGTCCGCCGGATATGTCGCTTGTGATATGCACCGACAGCTTCAATATGCCCGATGCTTACGAAGGGACAAAACGGCTGATCGAAAGCGGGCAGCCCTTTACGGCGGTATTCACCATAGCGGATGCGATGGCGATGGCCGCAATCAAGGCATTAAGCGACCATAACCGGCGCGTCCCCGAAGACTGTTCGGTCATTTCAATCGACGGGCTTGAGCTTTCGAATTACACGATCCCGACGCTCACGACGCTGGAACAGCCGGCCGACGTGATTGCCAAGGAAAGTACGGAGATATTAATTAATCTGATTGAAGGCAGCGGTGAAAACCGCCATGTGGTGCTCGGTACCAAGCTTCGGCAGGGAGACTCCGTTTGTGAGAATTCTTAAAAATAGTTTGCACGCGGTGACTCCGTGCAATGAGAACAAATCTTTGAAAGAGGTGGAAATCAATGAAGAAAACCCTATCGCTCCTTCTCGTTATTGTCATGTGTATCGCAGCTTTTGCCGCATGTTCGCCGTCGGCTAATAATTCGCAAAGCGCAAAGCCTGAGCAGAGTGAAGCCTCGCAGGCACCGACCGGCGAATCTCCCGTTGCCGCCGGAACGGAAATCTATTTTTTGAACTTCAAACCGGAAATCGCTGAAGCATACAAGCAGATTGCGGCGGCGTATGAGCAGGAAACCGGCGTGAAGGTGAAGGTGGAAACGGCAGCGGCCGGCACGTATGAAGCCACATTAAAGAGCGAGATTGCCAAGGCGGATGCCCCGACTATTTTCCAGATCAACGGGCCGGTCGGCTATCAGACATGGAAGGATTACTGCATGGATCTTTCCAATTCGGAGCTTTACAATATGCTCTCGGATAAAAGCCTTGCAGTGACCAGCGGAGGCGGCGTTTTTGGTATCCCGTATGCCGTTGAGGGTTATGGCATTATTTACAACAACGCCATTATGAACAAATACTTTGCTATGAATGGTGCCGTGGCAAAATCCATGGATGAAATCAACAACTTTAATAAACTCAAAGCCGTGGTTGAAGACATGCAGGCAAAGAAGAAAGACCTTGGCATTGACGGCGTATTTGCGTCGACATCTTTGCTCTCTGGCGAAGACTGGCGCTGGCAAACCCATCTTGCCAATGTGCCGATGTACTATGAATTTTCTGAAAATACGGCTTATGACAACTCAATACTTGCAGGACTGGCGACTCAGAATATCGAATTCAAATACAGCAGCAACTTCAAAAATATTTTCGATCTGTATCTCAATAACGCCGTGTCTGAAAAAGGTGTGCTCGGCAACATCTCGGTGAACGATTCGATGGCCGAATTCGCGCTTGGCAAGTGCGCCATGGTGCAAAACGGAAACTGGGGTGCCTCGCAAATTCTCGGCGTTGAAGGCAACACCGTTGCGGATGCGGACATTAAGTTCCTGCCGATTTACACAGGAATCCCGGGTGAAGAAAAACAGGGTCTTTGCATCGGCACGGAAAACTTCTTCTGCATCAACAGCAAGGTATCCGCAGACAAGCAGAAAGCCTCGATAGACTTCCTCGTATGGCTGTTCTCGAGCGACAAGGGCAAGGCGTTTGTGAAGGATTCGCTCGGATTCATCGCCCCGTTCAATACGTTCAGCGATGCCGAGAAGCCGACAGATCCGCTTGCGAAGGAAGTGCTCGCGTGGATGGCCAAAGACGGTGTGAAGACGGTTCCGTGGACATTCGCGTCTTTCCCGTCGCAGGAGTTTAAGAATGCGTTCGGTGCCGCACTGCTGGAATATGCAAACGGCACAAAAACGTGGGATGATGTGGTGAAGATCGTCAAAGAGTCTTGGGCTTCTGAATGGGCGAATGTAAATACCTAAAATCTGATAATGAATTGTTGTGCTGCTCCGCTGAAAGGCGGAGCAGCCGGCATCACAAAACTGTGATAACATATTTGGCCATTCGTTCTCTGCGTTGTTGTTTCGCGTTGCTAACCGCAGCAGCAGAAGGAAGGATACAAACCGTTATTTTTCATTGCTGCGGCGCGTGAGCGCATGAAAATATCGGCCTTGCTAACAATGTTTGTAAAGATGGAAAAGCATTCTGCCAGAGAGAATCATATCGGGAGCGGCGTCAGTCGCTTGCGTTCCGTCGGAATGCGATAAGAATCGTAAAGACAGTCTCGCCGCACCGCCAAAATGAGCGGAGCCGCATAGAAAGAAGGGATCATGGTATGCAAAAAGCGCTCTCGAAATATTTCGCTTTATTCGCATTGCCGACTTTAATCGCATTTGTGATCGCGTTTGTTATCCCGTTTCTGATGGGTATCTATCTATCCTTCGCGACATTCACAACGGTAACCAACGCGCAGTGGGTCGGCGTTTCCAATTACGTCAAAGCGTTTACTGCGAATGATGAGTTTATAAAGGCCATTTGGTTCACAGTCAAATTCACGGTCGTCTCCATGGTGACCATCAACGTGCTCGGGTTTGCGCTGGCTCTGGTGCTCACACGCGGGTTGAAGGGTACGAACGCATTTCGGACGGCGTTTTTTACGCCGAACCTGATCGGCGGCATTGTGCTTGGGTACATCTGGCAGGTGATATTGAACGGCATATTGGGTGCCTTCGGGGTCACACTGACGTACAGCCCCGTATATGGATTCTGGGGCCTGGTCATTCTTATGAACTGGCAGCTGATCGGATACATGATGATCATCTATGTGGCGGGTATACAAAACATACCGGGTGAGCTGATTGACGCGGCGCGCGTTGACGGCGCAGGGAAATGGGGCATTCTCAAAAATGTGACCATCCCCATGGTCATGCCTGCGGTCACGATCTGCACGTTTTTAACGCTGACCAATTCGTTTAAACTGTTCGACCAGAACCTTGCGCTCACAGCCGGCGCGCCATCCAAGCAGACCGCGATGGTGGCGCTGGACATTTTCAATACATTTTACACCCGCAACGGCTGGGAAGGCGTCGGCCAGGCCAAAGCAGTCGTCTTCTTTGTGGTGGTCGGCTTGGTTGCACTGATACAGCTGCTGATTACGCGGCGCAGGGAGGTTGAGCAATGATGGGGCTTGATTCAAGAAGAAAACAATTCAATCGATCGATCGCGTCTTTGCTGATCGGAGTCATTGCAGTTGTCTTTTTGCTGCCGATCGGTTTTGTGGTGATGAACTCGTTTAAGGGCAAGCTGTTTATCAGCTCCGATCCGTTCTCTTTCCCGTCGGCTGCGGAGGGTACGCTGGTGGGGCTCGATAATTATATAAGCGGCGTGGAGAAGACGGGTTTTTTCAATGCCTTCGGATGGTCACTGTTTATCACGGTATTTTCCGTTATCGTGATCGTGCTGTTCACCTCCATGACGGGCTGGTATATCACACGCGTGAAAAAGACATACACGAAAATCATTTACTATGCGCTCGTGTTTTCAATGATCGTGCCGTTTCAGATGGTGATGTTCACGATGTCCAAGTTTGCCAACATACTGCACCTTGACAACCCTTTTGGTATCATTTTGATTTATCTGGGGTTTGGCGCGGGCCTTTCCACATTCATGTTCAGCGGCTTTGTCAAATCGATACCCGTTGATATTGAGGAAGCGGCCTTGATTGATGGCTGCAACCCGATTCGCACATATTTCAAGGTGGTTTTCCCGATACTGAGGCCCACAGCCATTACGGTGGCCATACTCAACACGATGTGGATATGGAACGATTATCTGCTGCCATATCTGTTGCTCGACAGCGATCACAGAACGATACCGATTGTGATACAATACCTTAAGGGCGGGTATGGATCGATCGATATGGGTGCGATGATGGCCATGCTGACACTGGCGATCATTCCGATTATTGTGTTTTACCTGTCGTGTCAGAAGTATATTATCAAAGGTGTCGTCGCGGGTGCGGTGAAAGGATAAACCAGCAATCAGGAGGTTAAGTATGCAGCGCAGCAGCGGCATATTGATGCACATTTCCTCCCTGCCCTCTCCGTACGGAATAGGGACTTTGGGGCGGGAGGCTTACAAATTTGTTGATTTCCTGCGGGAAACCGGCACAAAAATCTGGCAGGTGCTGCCGATAGGCCCCACGAGCTACGGGGATTCACCCTACCAGAGCTTTTCCACCTTTGCGGGCAACCCGTATTTTATAGACCTTGATATGCTCAAGGAAGAAGGCATACTTAAGGTGTCCGATTACGCTCATCTCGATCCCGAAAAAGACGCGGGGACAGTGGATTACGAATATCTCTATTTAACGCGGTATGCCGTGCTTCGCGCTGCGTTCAAGAATGCTTACCCAAAGCTTAAAAAGCGCGTGGATGCGTTTTCGGCGCAGAGACCGTGGCTTTTTGATTACGCGATTTTCTGCGCGCTCAAAGACCGGTTCGGCGGCAAAGCCTGGAGCGAATGGCCTGACGAAGAGATCCGTTTCCGCGAGCCGGGCGCGATGGCAGCGTATGCGCGTGAGCTCAATGAGGATATTGCGATTCATTCGTTTGTGCAGTATCTTTTCTTCGAACAATGGTCGAAGCTCAAAGCCTATGCAAATCAAAACGGCGTGCTGATTTTTGGTGATATGCCGATATACGTTGCGATGGATTCCGCCGATACGTGGGCGGAGCCGCACCTTTTTTTGCTTGATGAGCAAAGGAGGCCGCTCTGTGTGGCAGGGGTGCCGCCCGATTATTTCACGGAGGATGGCCAGCTATGGGGCAACCCCATTTACAACTGGCAGCTGCATAAGAAAACCGGATATGAATGGTGGATACGCCGTATGCGCGCGATGTTCGAGTATTGCGATATTATGCGCGTGGACCATTTTATAGGATTTGCGAATTACTACGAGATTCCTGCCGATTCCCCCACAGCGAAGGTGGGTACTTGGAAAAACGGACCCGGGAACCATTTATTTCAGGTGCTGCACCATGAAATACCGTCGCTGCGTATTGTGGCCGAGGATCTGGGCGTCGTGACACCCAAGGTGAAACGGCTGCTAAAAGTCTGCGGCTATCCGGGTATGAAGGTGCTGCTTTTCGGCTTTGATTCCGATGAGAAGAACATGCATCTGCCGACCAATATCAGCCCCAATACCGTGCTTTATACGGGTACGCACGACAACGATACTGTGGTGGGCTGGTGGCAAAAGGCCGGCGAAGCCCAAAAAAGCTTTGCACGGGCATATCTGATTATGGATGATGATACGGACGTCTGTAAAGCGCTGATCAACGCGGCTTACGCGAGCTGCGCCGATACTGTTGTGATTCCCATGCAGGATCATTTGCGGCTGGGGAGTGAAGCGCGGATGAACACGCCCGGAACGGTGGGCAATAACTGGAAATGGCGCATCAGGCCCGAGCAGTTGACAGATACACTCAAGGACGATATTTTAAGTATAAATAAAGCGTTTCACAGAACAGGAGACACATCTGAATGATCGACAGCAACCAGATATTGCGCATGACGGTAGAAAACCTTAAAAGCAGATATCATATGGACATGAAAAGTGCGAGCCCGGCTCAGCTGCATGACGCGCTTTCCGGGGCTGTGATGGCATTGATTTCAGACGACTGGATTGACAGCAAGAATAAGCATAGATTGGCGCGACGCGCCTATTATTTTTCTGTTGAGTTCTTAATCGGACGGATGGTGTTTAACAACCTCTATTGTCTCGGCGTGCTGGATGAGGTTCGCGAGAAGCTGCGGGAGCGCGGTGCGGATTTAACCGCACTGGAAGACATTGAAGACGCGGCGCTCGGCAACGGCGGGCTGGGCAGGCTTGCGGCGTGCTTTTTAGACAGCGCGGCGACAATGGCGCTGCCGCTCGACGGTTACGGTATCCGCTACAAGTTCGGGCTTTTTAAGCAGCTGTTTGTGGACGGCATGCAGTGCGAAACCGCCGACGACTGGCAGTCGGGCGGCGACCCGTGGAGCTGCCGCCGCGACGACCGGGTGGTGTCGGTGGTATTCGCGGATCAGACTGTGCGCGCGGTGCCGTATGATATGCCGGTGATCGGGTACCAGAGCGGCCATGTGGGCACACTGCGGCTGTGGCAGAGCGAGGCGGTGCAGGAGCTCGATTTTACCGCTTTTAACAATCAGGATTATGCGCAGGCGGTGCGGGAAAAGAACGACGCGGAGGATATATCCCGTGTGCTATACCCGAACGACTGTGACGACGCAGGCAAAAAGCTGCGCCTCAAGCAGCAGTATTTTCTCGCGAGCGCATCGCTGCAGGATATCATCGCGCGGTACAAGCGCACGCACGGCAGCGATTTGACCGGATTCGCGGCGCACTGCGCGATTCAGCTCAACGATACACACCCGGTGATCTGCGTGCCTGAGCTGATCCGGCTGCTGATGGCTGAGGGCTTTAGCTTTGACGACGCGTTTGAAACCGCGCAGCGGACGTTTTCATACACGAATCATACCGTGATGGGCGAGGCGCTGGAAACATGGCGCGTGGCGCTGATGGATGCCGTGATTCCCGAAATCAGTGTGATCATATCCCGAATCGACGAAAAGCTCTGCGCGGCGCTCGGTGAGGCGGGGGTTCCCGCGGAAAAGACGGGCAGCATGCGCATTATCGAATGTGACACGGTGCATATGGCGCGACTTGCGGTGTTTATGTCGTCCTATGTGAACGGCGTGGCCCGGCTGCATACAGAAATTTTGAAGCACGATGTGTTTAAAAACTGGTATGAGCTGTATCCGGATAAATTTCAGAACAAGACTAACGGTGTGACGCAGCGGCGTTGGCTGGGCCTCTGCAACCGGGAGCTCACAGCGTTGATTGAAAGCCGCATCGGCAGCGGTTTCCTGACTGACTTAAGTCAGCTCGGCAAGCTCAAAGAGGCCATGGATGACGATTTGGTGCGCCGCTTCAACGAGGTGAAGCAGCAAAAAAAGCGGCAGCTTGCCGCGTTGATTGCCGAGCGTGAGGACACGGAAATTCCGCCTGACTTCATATTCGATGTGCAGGTGAAGCGGCTGCACGAGTACAAACGCCAGCTGCTCAACGCGTTTTCGATACTCGATATCTATTTCGGCCTCAAAGACGGCAGCCTGCAAGATTTTCATCCGACGGTGTTTATTTTCGGCGCGAAAGCGGCCCCCGGGTATTTTCGGGCCAAGGCGATTATCAAGCTGATCAATGAAATTGCGCGAGTTGTTAACACAGATTCGCAGACGAACGATAAACTGCGCGTGGTGTTCGTGCAGAATTACAACTGCTCGTATGCCGAAGCGATCATCCCGGCGGCGGATGTTTCCGAACAGATATCGACCGCGGGCACCGAGGCGAGCGGCACGGGCAACATGAAGCTGATGCTGAGCGGCGCGGTCACACTCGGAACATACGACGGCGCGAACGTGGAGATTGTGGAAGAGGCCGGAGAGGCCAATAACTACATATTCGGGGCGCGTGTGGAAGACATTCGGCGCGAAAGCGCAAGCTATAATCCCAAAGCGATATATGAAAACAACCCGCGGGTGAAGCGTGTGCTCGATACGCTGATTGACGGCACGCTCAGCGACGACGGCTTTGGCTATTTCAAGGAGCTTTACAGCGCGATACTCGAGGGTGCCTGCTGGCATCGGGCGGACCACTACTTCCTGCTGCTCGATTTGATACCGTATGTGGAAACAAAGCTCCGCGTGAACCGTGATTATGCGGACAGGCTTGCATTCGGGCGTAAGTGCCTTGCTAATGTGGCATCGGCGGGCAAGTTTTCGTCCGACAGAACGGTGAAGCAGTACGCGCAGGAGATATGGCATTTATAAAATGAAGAATAGAAAAAAGAGCTGTCGCAGGCTCTTTTTTTGCATTCTAACGCGATGGGTTTAAATCAGTTTGCGCAGCCTCTCCCTATCGATTCCAAAAGTTCTGAGCGCATCCAAATTCGCCTGTGAGATGCTAAATGTATCTCCTTGAATTTGACCGTATTGTTTGATGTATGCGAGCAGCGAGGCCTGCTCAAACGTGAGCACCTGCACATCACAACTCCGCGCTCTAATAAAATCGAGCAGGGCTGTCAAATCATCGAGTAAAATAGGGTTATAGCCTGTTTCGCTCTTGAACCGTTCGTCGCCGGCCTCCTCGGGCGTGAGGATGACGGAGTGGCCCGAGAAAACGAGCGGACGGGTTTCTTCAATGCACTGCTGAACCGCGGTCAGCATATCGCCGAGCGGGCTGGCCGTTTTGATGGGGAACCAAAGAGAAGCTGCAAGCGTGTTGCGCGTTTCAATATGATACGCTCTTGCCATCGCAAGCGTCTCTTGCGTAGAATCGTGATACGGGAACGCAAACGTGGCGGGATAAACGTGAAAAAGCGCCTGAATACGCTGCGCCGAATCGCGCAGGTTTTTTACAGCTTCAGCAGGCGAAAGCTTTGAAAGATTGTCATGAGTAAATCCGTGGCTCCCAATTTCGAAACCCTGATGCAAAAGCGCGAGATAATTGTTAAGATGGTTTTCGGCAAAGCCGTCTTCTCCGGGATTCAAATAAAACGTGCACCGGAAGCCGCGCTCCAAAAAAACGGGCGCAATCAGCTCACCGTGGCGCGCAAAGTTATCGTCAAAGGTGAAGCAAACGGCTGTTTTTTTGGGATTCACATGATAAAAGTTCAGCTGAATCTGGTCCATAAATCCTCTTAAAAATTATACTCGTCATTGATTATAGTCTCTTTACAAAGCGGTGTAAACATGGCTGCCGCATGGAGTGATCATAAGCTGATGGGCCGTCATGCTGCGGTTGATGCCCAAACGATATTCTCTCTCTTGCAGGAATTTCATATATTATATATAATTTTGTTGTTAATCCGTCAATTTCAATTCAAAAACCAGAAGCTATGCACCAACGTGCAAAATGTGAATCCAATAAAGCATGATCTATTACAGTAAA
>JAEZNC010000265.1 GCA_023441905.1 Bacillota bacterium
GTATGCAATCTGTCGTATATGCTAAAGATAATACTGCATAGACGGCAGATTTCTTATATTATTGGTGGGAGAGTGGAAAAATGAAAAAGAGACTGGCAGACTCGGAGTGGGTCATATTAAAGGCGCTTTGGGGTCAGCCGCCTTTAACGATGAAGCAGATTGTGCATTTGGTGCGCAGCCAGCACAGCGACATCGAGTGGAGCTACAAAACCTATCACACGTATTTGCGCAACATGACAAACAAAGGGCTGCTGCTCGCGGAAGAGCGCAACTTAAAAGACAAGCTGTATTCGCCGCTGGTGTCCGAAGCGGACGCGATGGCGGCGGAGGGCGGCGAGCTGACACAGCGGCGCGGTTTTTTTGGCTCGGTGGGGCGGCTTATGCTGGCCATGGCTGATAACGGGCAATTAACCGAGCAGGACAGGCTTGAGCTCATGGCGCTCGCCAAGCGCCTTGAAAAGGAACAGAGCGAATAAGACTCAACGGAACAATACAGGCCTATGCATCGTCTTATAAAAAAGGTCTTGCATAGGCTGTACTTCTAATATCTTCGAAACGTTTTCCGGTTTTCAATACACATGGGCCCAAAAAATGTGTATAATGTGTATGATAATGTTAAAAATAGACACTATAGCTACTTTACCCGAGAAAGGTTCATTATGATCAGCGAAGCAAACGAAAGCATGGAAGTGAGTCCAAACAGAAAAAAGGGCAGGAAGATATTTTTAATCGTATCGGCGGGTGTGATGCTGATTTGTTTGGCGGCAGCCGCTTTTTTCGTGTTTAACACGAGCGATCAGCGCGTGGAGCGCGTGCTCGATTTTGGGACGGTCATGAGCGGCATCAGTGTGAGCGGCGTGGATATATCGGGACTGACGCCGGACGAAGCAAAAACCGCGACGCAAAGCGTCGGCAAGGAGCTGCTCAGCGCCCATACATTTTTGTTCAATGTCAACGGGGAAGTGCATGAATACGCGCTCACCGACCTCGGCGTCGGGACGGATTATGAGGATGTTCTGGCGCAGGCGATGGCTTTTGGGCACACGGGCTCGTTTGATGAGCGCAAAGCCGCCTACGATCAGGCGAGAAACGGAGGCGTGACGTTCACCGTGGCCTTAACCGTGCAGGATGAGGTGCTGCATGCCGCGCTCGCACAGGTGAAAACCGAGCTCGACCAGGCCCCGCAGGACGCTTCAACCGAGTTTATGCCAAACGGCTATTCGCTGGATGCGGACGGGAATCCCGTCAAATACGAGCCGGATCCCAAGGCGTTGGCGGATGCCCATGCTTCGGGCAAAGACCTTGAACGCCCGAATCTCGTACGTATCGATGCGGCGGCGATGCCGAATCCATTGAGATATCAGTATTGGGACAACAATCACTACGTCACGGAAGACTTTATTCCCGCAGATGCCAATATCGCACGATTCTTTTACAAGCCCGAGGTGACGGGGCTGAATGTGAACACCGAAGCATTATTTGACACAGTAAAAGGGGCGGTCAGCAACGGCGATTTCAGCGAAATCGTGGTGCCTGTCGAGGTGTCGGAAGCACAGGTGAAGCTTGATGATATCAAAGCGGCCACGCAGCTGATTTCGTCGTGGACATCGAGCTACAAAGAGCATGCGGGCAAAAGCCGCGCATGGAATGTCTCGCGTATGTCGAGCTTTGTCAATACATCGGTTATAAACCCGGGAGATGTGTGGTCGGCCAACGAAGCCGCCGGGCCGCGCACGGATTCCACCGCGAGGACAATCGGCTGGAAGAAGGCGGCGGGCCTTGAGAACGGCGGCACCACGCAGCAAGTGGGCGGCGGCGTTTGTCAGCTTGGCAGTACCATATACAACGCGGCGCTCCGCGCGAATCTGACCATTGTGGAAATGTGGCACCATTCCACACCGTCAGACTATATTTCCAAAGGTCTCGACGCAACGCTGAACACGGGCGCGCAGGATTTAAAGCTTAAGAATGACAATACAATGCCGGTTTACCTCGTGTCTTATGTCGATCCGCACAAGAAGACGGTGACGGTGCAGGTTTACGGGCAGCTGCCCGTGGACCCCGAATTCGGTGAGAACATCATCTATGATTTCCGCTCGAACAACAAGGGCAGCCGCTACGGTAACGGCACCTCCAAATCGGTTTACAACACCAAAGCCGCACCGGACGGCACGGTGCTTTCGCCCGAGAACCCGGTTTATGTGTTCTCCACACCGCGTGCCGGAACCAAGATTGATGTTTATAAATACGTGCTCTCAGCCGATGGCACGCAGCTTTCGGAGAAGCTGTTTGAGCATGCCGATTATAAACCCGTCAACGGCGTGACGTATTACTACTGGCCCGTATCCGGGGCACCCGCCAACGCGACGCCGGTGACGCCGCCGGCGGAAACGGTTCCGCCCGCTTAACTTAAAGGCGGGGGGTTCGAACAGCATAGGTGATGGGCGGGGTGTTTCCCTGCCCTTTTTTATGAGATATGGATTTTAGCATCGCTGAGGGTGAATCAAAGGTAATTCCGCTCGACGGATAATGTTAACAACTCCATAACATCACTGCGATAATATGTGAGAGGAGGTATCCGGATGGCAAATATACTGATCGTCGAAGACGACACATCCATCAATGAACTGCTGCGCCGCAATCTCACCTTGGTCGGGCACAGGTGCATCTGCGCCTTTGACGGCTGCGAAGCGCTGGGCTGCCTGGAAAACGAGCCGTTTGATCTCATGCTGCTCGACATTCTGCTGCCCGGCATCGACGGCATGACGCTGATGGCACAGCGGCCCGACCCGGAGCTGCCGGTGATTATGATCACGGCGCGCAACAGCCTGAGCGACAGGGTGAAAGGGCTCGGGCAGGGCGCGGATGATTATATCATCAAGCCGTTTGAAACGCAGGAGGTTATCGCCCGGATCGAGGCTGTGCTGCGCCGGACGAAGCGGCATGATGCCGAGTTCAGCCTTGACGGCCTCTGCGTCAACTTCAACTCGCGCGAGGTGTGTTGCTGCGGAGAAGCCGTTGATTTAACGCCGCAGGAGTACGCGCTGCTCGAGGCGCTGATCATCAACCGCAACCTCGCCCTGTCGCGCGACAAGCTGTTAAAGCTTGCGTGGGGGTTTGATTTCTTGGGCGACACACGCACGGTGGACGTGCATATTCAGAAGCTGCGCAAAAAGCTCGGTCTCGCGAGCCGTCTTAAAACAATCTACAAGCTTGGATACCGGCTGGAGACGCGGGCATGAAATACTGGCAGAAGATATTTTTATCCACGCTGGTATTATTTCTCGCGGCGCTCAACATGGGCGCATATCTGTTGTTTGCGGCGGCTTTTGAAACATCTCTTGAATCGGAGCGCGAGCGCAGCTTTGCGGAGCACGGTTTCATATGCGGTGCGCTGGCGGAGGATATCGAGGCCATACAGTCACGCGGCGAGGATATCGGCGATGCCGTATGGAGCAGCCTTTTTTCGCGCTATGCGCGATACTACGAATCCCAGAATATTTTTTTAGCCATGCAAGACACAACAGGCAAGATGTATTCCAATATACCCGCAGGCAGTGCGCCGCCAGACGTACCGGGTGATGGCGGAAAGGCCTCCGTGATTGCCGATGCGGGCGGAACGCCGGTTCTGTTTGTCAGCGGGCTTATCGGCAGTACGGGATACAACTTGGTGACGGCGCGCAGTGTCGCGGGCATGCAGCAGCGGGCCGATGGCCTGTCGCGCACACTGGCAGTCGGCAGCGCGCTGATGTCGACTGTGCTCGCGCTGGCGCTCTATGTGATATTAAAGGGCCTCACACAGCCCATCAAAAGGCTCTCTGACGCGGCCACAGCTGTGGCCGGCGGGGATTACGGGTATCGTGCCAAAATACGCGGGCGCGACGAAATCGCGGAGCTTGCGCAGCGATTTTTCACGATGGCGCAGACGATTGAAACGCAGATCAGAGAGCTTAAAGGCGAAGCGGAGAGCAAGCAGCGATTCATTGATGACCTCGCCCATGAAATGCGCACACCGCTCGCGGCCATCGGCGGCTACGCCCAATACTTAAGTGACGCGGCGGTCAGTGAAGAGGAGAGGCTGACGGCCTGCGGTTTTCTCACGCGCCAAAGCGCGCGACTGGCCGATCTCTCCGAAAAACTGCTGATGCTCACAAAGCTGAGAGTGGCAGCTCCCGTTAAAGAAAAAGTCAAATTCACGGCGTTGTTTGCCGATGTGCAAAAGACGCTCGGCGCAAGCGGGGCTGCGATTCGCTTTAAAGCGGGCCGCACCGTCTGGAAATCGGACGGCACGCTGCTGTCGATGCTGCTGATCAATCTCATCAATAACGCCAAGCGTGCGTGCGGGGAAAGCTGCGACATCAGTGTGACGGCGGGCGCCAACAAACTCGTCGTCGCCGATAACGGCTGCGGCATCAGCAGCGATTGTCTATCTCATCTCACCGAGCCGTTTTACCGTGCGGATAAAGCGCGCTCGCGAGAGGGCGGCGGTGTCGGGCTCGGGCTCTCCATCTGCCAAAGCATCTGTGACTGTTTGGGGTACGCGATGCAGATCGAATCGGAAGAAGGAAAAGGAACCAAAGTGACGGTTTTACAACTTGAACATGTTTCGGATATAAGTTGCTGATAAGGCGGCCGCATAATAAGGGCAGATAACTCGGAAAGGAGAGATCTGAATGATGAAAATCGTTAAAAAAATATGGCTGCCTGTCGTCACGCTGCTGATTATCGGTGTCGGCGTGCTTGTGCTGACGGGCGCAATGCGCGTCAGCCGGGCGCAGGAGTCGGCACAAACCGTGCTGAAGCATGCCGAAGCCGAAGCGACGCCTGAACATACCGCGTCGGCAGCCCCCGATTCACCCAGTGATGCCCCTACGGAGGAATCTGCCGTCCAGCACAGCGAGACACCCGCTGCCGAATCTGCCGTTGAGCATAACGAAACGGCGGCTTCCGACATAGAAAGCGGCTCCGTTTCTGCGGAGACTCACCGTATTGAGATACCCGATCTGCCAGACGGTTACAAGGTGATTCCGACACTTAACGAAGCGCGGCATAAGCCGGGTGAGGATGAGCTGACCTACGATCAGGCGGGGGCCATCGCGGTGATGGCGTTTAAAAAGGTTTTCGGAGAGGCTTTCACGTCGGGCAGCAAAGATATTTACGTGAAATACAACAACAATGAGGGCACGTTCGACAACCAGTTTGAGGTGTACGCGGGCAGTAAGAAATACGCGAAAGCAAGCTTTACCGGTTATATGGATGCGGTCACCGGATATGTCGGTCACGTTGAGAACCATACCCCGGCGGGTAAAGACAAAAAAACGTACGCTGAAGAAGAGGGCAGGGATCTTATGTTCAGCTTGTATGAGGATACAAAAATCCCCGAAGCGGCCAGAAAGCTGATCAATGAGAAGTTTGCCAACGGCAGAACCATTGAGGAGATCATGGTGGATGGCATTCAGATGGATTTTAGCACTCCGGGCGTTGATATTCTCGCAGACTGCAAAATGCGCATGAGCGACGGCGACTGTTATCTTGTGCGCGTCGGGTACCCCACGTATGATATCCGCCTGTTCGAGGTCTATCCGGGCTGGCATTCGTGCATCTGGATGTACGGGGACGAGAGTGAGGCGGGGGACTATCCGTCGCTCAAAGAAATGGGCATGGAGTAAAGCACTTTGAGGTGAAAAGAAGCAGCCGGAGCATATCGCCCTTCCGGCTGTTTTTATCTTTACATAGACCATACCCTTTCCATATGTCATTCCGATGGAGCGCGAGCGGAAGAGGAATCCCATGGTTAAGAGCATAAAGAGTTGGGA
>JAEZNC010000046.1 GCA_023441905.1 Bacillota bacterium
CTGAAGGTATCCCGTGAGATAATCTTTAATTCCCATCGATGTAAACAGCTCAGGCGCGAGATCGTCCGCAAAATCCACATGCAGCGTTTTGCCCTTGAGCTGTATCAAACAGCGCTGTATAAAAGGAGCGAATGCCGGCCTATAAGCAAGGCACAGTTCCCTGATATGTGCGTCAAACTGGGCCGCGTCGTTTTCGTTCAAATCCTTGTACTGAAAAAAGACCTCGGCGTTTTTGTCGACGTTTACTTTCACGTAATTCTCAATAGACAGACAGGCGTCTGCGGGCAGCAGGTTGCAGCAAAAATGCAGCAGCAGCCGCGAATTTTTCACATCGTGCTGTGCCTTTTCAAACTGCAGATCATAGCGTTCATCGACCCCGACGCTGTTTTTCAGCGCGGCGAAAAAGTTATCCGGTTTCAACCGTTGCCCCCTGTTTCTTGTGTTACGAAAGTACAGATTAAATCAGCCGCACTAATTTGGCAAGCCTATTTTGCGGCCTGCGGGCAGCAGACAATCAAAACAGCAGCGCTGTATTGAGGCTGCGTCAGCACACAGATGAGCAAAATAAACCGACCGGACAATGTGCCGGGTTAATCAGTACTTCCTCAAAAATGAGTATTCAGATAGTGAGTAAATGCGTTTAATATGTCCTCTTCGGCAAATGTGCCGACGAGCTCTCCCTTGGCGAACAGCGCCGCTTTTTTATCGCCACCCGCAATGCCGATATCCGCGTGCTTCGCTTCGCCGGGTCCGTTGACAATGCAGCCCATGACCGCCGCGGTCACGGGTCGCGGTCTCTTTTTAAGAATATTCTCCACACTCTTCGCGAGCGCCGCCACATCGATTTTTGTGCGCGCACATGTGGGGCAGCTGATCACCTCAGAATAGAACGTGCGCACGCCCGCGCTTTGCAGAATCCGCTGCGCCGCTTCAATCTCGCTGACCGGATCGCCTGTCACCGACACACGCACCGTGTCGCCGATGCCGTCGAGCAACAGCGTGCCTAGACCCACAGCCGATTTGACGATCGCGTTCTCATACGTGCCCGCTTCGGTGATGCCGATATGCAGCGGCGCGTTACACACCGTGGAAAACGCGCGGTTTGCCGCCACGCACGTGGGCACCGAAGACGCCTTGATGGACACCACCACGTTCTCAAAGCCCATATCATAGACGCGGTTCACCCAATCCGTCGCGCTCTGGGCGAGCGCCTCTGGGCTAGGTCCGCCGAACTGATCAATGAGGCGCTTTTCCAAAGATCCCGCGTTCACGCCGATACGCAGCGCGGCGCCCGTCTCCTTCGCCTTGCTCACAACCGTCTCAAGCGCGTTTTCACCGCGCAGGTTACCGGGGTTGATGCGCACCTTGTCGGCGCCGTTTTCCATCGCGAGCACGGCCAGCCCCGCATCAAAATGCACGTCCGCAATCAGCGGCACGTGCATGTGCTTTTTTATCTCACGGAACGCGGGGGTGCAGCTTTCCGCGTAAAACGCGCAGCGCACGGCTTCACAGCCCGCCTCTTCAAGGCGCTCTATCTGCGCGATCGTCGCCGCCGCATCCGCCGTATCCGTATTGGTCATCGATTGTATCAGCACGTCCGCACCGCCGCCGATGCGAACGCCGCCGATCGTGACTTCTTTTGTATGCCTCTTCATATATTTCACCCCACCGGCAAGAGGCGCTGTTAGTCGCCCCAAAAAACTAGCCGAACATTCTTGACAGATCCTGATAGGTGATCAGTATAAAGACCACGATGAGCAGCGCGAACCCCGCGAAGTGTATCATGCCCTCCACGTTCCGCGGCACGGGTTTCTTAAATACCTTTTCGATGCCGATGAAGACAAGTCGTCCGCCGTCGAGCGCGGGCAGCGGCAGCAGATTGCAAATACCCAAGCTGATGCTGATGGCCACACCGAGGCGAAGCACGTTCTCAAAGCTGCTGCGGATCGCCTGCCCCAGTACATCGGCCATACCGACCACGCCCATCGCGTTTTCTGTTCCTTGCCCCGCAAACAGCCCGAAAATTGCTAATATTGTTCCCTTTAATACGAGGAATATCCATTTAAATGAGAGCGCGAGCGCTTCGGCAAAACCGAATGTTATGCGCTGTCCGCCTATGTTGATGCCGATGATGTACCCTTTACTTTCTTCGCTGTAAACGTATGGCACGTTAAACTGAAGCGTTTCATCTCCGCGTTTCACGGTGATAGGGGCGCTCACATTGTCAGCGGCTTGTTTGGCAGAATCGAATTCCATAAGAAAATCCATTTTTACACCGTTCATCTCGAGAATCACGTCACCTTCCTGAAGACCCGCTTCTTGCGCGGGGCTGCCCTCCTGAACGCTGACGACGAGGGGTGCGTAATCACCGAATGCGCCGAGTGTGATAATGACAAGAACAAAGGCAAAGAGAATATTAAACAACGGCCCCGCAAAAATTGTGAGCGCGCGCCGGCCGGCAGGCTGATTGTTAAATGCGAGCCTGTCGTTGAGCTCCTCATCCTCGCCATAAAACTTTGTATATCCGCCGAGGAATATCCAGCGTATAGAATATAGAATGTCGTTTTTAACCCACTGCTTGATTTTAGGGCCAAACCCGACCGAGAATTCCATCACTTTAATTTTGCATGCACGGCCGACGCTGTAATGCCCCAGCTCATGGACCATAATGATAATGCCGATAACCAGCATCGCGCCGACAATGCTCAGTGCAGTCGCTAATATATCCAAGCCTTGTTCTCCCTTTTTTTATCATTATATCATGTCTTGTGTCCCAAAATACGTAACATTTTATGAAAAGTTCGCGGCACCGACAGCCAAGCTTTCTTTTCCCGTACTATTTTACGAAAAAAAACGGCATTTTATCAATTGTTATGATACACGAAGTCCTTAACTTCCTTATCGGTCGTATAAATCTCCAGCAGCGTGTTCGCCTTCAAGTGTGAGAACTTGTTCATCGCAAACGCCACACGCTTTTCAATGTCTCCAAAGGTGATCTTCTTTTCGAGGAACAGCTCCACCGCCGCTTCGTTGGCCGCGTTCATAATGATGGGCAGCGCACCGCCCTCACGTATCGCGTCCTGCGCATGCTTTAAGCACGGAAACTTGTCCGTATCCGGCACATCGAACGTCAGCGTTTTAAGTGTTTTAAAATCAAGATGCCCCACCACGCTGTCAAGGCGCTCGGGATGCCCGAACGCGTACTGAATGGGCTGGCGCATATCCGTCGGCCCAAGCTGCGCGATCACCGCGCCGTCGTTGTACTCAATCATTGAGTGAATGATGCTCTGGCGATGCACCACCACATCAATCATATCGGGGTTTACATCAAAGAGCCAGCGCGCTTCGATGATCTCCAGCCCCTTGTTCATGTACGTCGCGCAATCCACCGTGATCTTCCTGCCCATTCGCCAGTTCGGGTGCCGTAGTGCCTGATCGACCGTGGCGCTGCGAATCGCTTCTTTGTCCCAATCAAAAAACGGCCCGCCCGACGCCGTGAGGATAATGCGGCGCAACCCTGTGGTATCCGTGCCTTTGAGGCACTGGTAGATGGCGCAGAGCTCACTGTCCACTGGAAACAACTCCGACTTGCTCGTCTTTTGTTTCTGTTTCACAATATGACCGCCGCAGACAAGCGATTCCTTGTTCGCGAGCGCCACATTGATGTCGCGGTCAAGGCATTCAATCAGCGGCGGAAGCCCCGCGATGCCCACCACGGCGATCAGCACAATATCGGGGCTGCCCGCGGTGCACGACTCGACGAGCCCTTGTATGCCGAAGCCCACCTTGATGCCCTTGGGTACTTTTTTTTCAAATTCAGCGTCGCCGCTGCATCCGGTGAGGCCGATATAGCATGCACCGAACTTTTTTGCCGTTTCTATCAAATCGTCGGAGCTGCTATGCGCCGTGAGCGCGGTCACCTGAAACCTGTCGGGAAACTGATCAATAATATCAAGCGCCTGCCGCCCGATTGAGCCTGTTGCACCAAGTATTGCTATCTTTTTCATTGATACGTCCTTTTTTTATGCCACTAATACAAAATAAAAAGCGAATACGGCGGGGCTGATAAACAGCACGCTGTCCAGCCTGTCCATTGCGCCGCCGTGTTCTCCCATAATATGCCCATAATCCTTAATGCCGAGTCTTCTTTTCACCAGCGATGCCGCAAGGTCGCCGATCTGCGTCATCACGGAAAGAATAACGCCGAGCAGCCCATACCAAAGCGGATTCATGTAAATATCAAAACTGTCCTGCAGCAGCACACCGAGCAGTATCACCGCGCACGTGCCGAAAACCAGCCCGCCGACAGCCCCTTCCACTGTCTTTTTGGGGCTGACCTTCGGGATCAGCTTATGTTTACCGAACAATCTTCCGCTGAAATAGGCGAAGGTATCGGTCATGACGGCCGAAGCAAACGCAATAATTAAAAGAAAACGCGAGATGTTTGCTTTATCAATACTGAAAAGCGCGAGCAAAAACGCAAAAAACAGCCCGGGGTACAGCATGGGCAGCACGGTCATTAGTCCATCCATTGCGTTACGTCCGGTCAGCACCAGCATGGTGAACACGGCCATCATCCCAAAGGCGGTGAGTATGGCGATGCCGATCATGCCGCCGACGAATTCGTAAGCCGGATACATCAGCACCGCATATCCGTACCCCAGCACCCGCATCGGACGCCCGACGGATGTGAGCGCGCCCATCATCTCATGAACGCAAAGCACAGCCACAGCCGCAACCACCAGCTTCGCATACAATCCGTGAAAATAGAGCACGGAAAAGAGCAGTCCCAGCGCCGGTATCGCATAAAGTATACGTTTTGCCAATCAACTTCCTCCAATTCCGCCGAAACGGCGGTCTCGCTTTGCGAAACAATCGAGCGCCTTCCAAAACTCCAGCTCATTAAAATCGGGCCAGAGTGTATCCGTGAAATAAAACTCCGCATAGGCCAGCTGATACAGCAAAAAGTTACTGATACGCATCTCACCGCTCGTGCGGATAAAAAGATCGGGGTCGGGCTGATCCGCCGTGCTCAAGTATGACGACAGGCTCTGTTCGCTGACATCGTCGGCGCTGATGCCATCGCTTATCATGCGCTTGACGGCATCCACAATATCGAGACGT
>JAEZNC010000048.1 GCA_023441905.1 Bacillota bacterium
ATGTAATTCCAGTCCAGGCGCAAATTTGCTATCCGTGGTATAGGGAGAGATATTCCTGTAATTATTGAGATTGAACATCTGCATGGGGTATGGCGGATTGTTAGTGAGAACTCCAACAGGATTGTCATATACCATATTTCCCGATGCTACCGACTCCAATGTGATGGCCTTCTTCCGATCTGCAATCAGCCAATGGAGCTGTGCCACGGGAAGAGTAGGCTGAAAAGGCGTATCCAAAATATTCATATTTGAGATGAGTTTTTTCGCTTCGTCCACGGTGGCGCATTGGCTGACAATCCAAGGAATCAACTCAAATTGAGCGATGTTGTCTTTCCCATCTGTATGCTTATGGTAGTAAGCATTTCCAACAAAGTTCAGGCCTGCTATACAAAGTCCTTCTTCGTTGGCTGCATCGTAAAAAAGCGGATATCCATCCATGACGCAGGCCATGCCAATTATTGCGTAGTGGCTCTCCTGTCTATCCTTTTCAAGAAAATGTAATGGGTAGTTGCGCGGCATTACCACTACCTCGTCTCCATAGGAAAATTCGTAATCAAGTGTCCGCCCGAAATAAAAATCCTTTGTTTTATAGGTTGCTGCTGTACACATAGCTTTCCTCTCTGTTTTATTTCTCCGATATTAATTACCCTAAGTCCTTTACAATCATGTGTATATTTTCTCGAACGTCCTCTTATATTCTTTCTTTTTTTCTATGATTATGTTTAGGTGAAACATTTGAATAATTCTATTATTAAGCAAAAAAAAGATTTAAATTCGGAAATTTAAATTTTCTCTACTGATATTCTGCAACAATTCTCTTCCCGTTATTATTTAATGGTCTATTTGAATTGCCACAAATTTTGCGGCTGTACATATCAATGCTATCGCGATTGCTTGAGATATGTTCAGCAATAAAACATTTGGACTTTCCCGAAAAAAGAACAAGTTCTAGTGAAAAAGTCCATAAATATTCTGGTTTCTATCTCTTATTTATCTTTCCTCGACATCGATACGACGCACTCCACATGTAGTTTTTAGGCTATTTCACATTGACATCTAATCTGCTATGTACCAAACGACAAACATCTAAATAGCTCTATACCGGTCAAAATCGGTCTTATGGACATGTTTACAAGAAGTAAAATAATCACGGTATTATAAACATCGGATTTTTACTCTCAGATTCTCAAAAAGCCCAGTATTACTGAGCTTTTCGACCTAGTCACTCTTTTCTTTTACCTTCGATATTAATACGACCGTCTCAATGTGTGTCGTGCAGGGAAACATGTCAACCCCACCACCTTCTCAATGCCGTAGCCCTCAAACAATGCGGCATCTCTCGCAAGCGTGGACGGATTGCACGACACGTAGACGATGGGCCTTGGTGCAGCATGACTATCTATATTGTTCAAGGTCACAATCGAGCATTTCACATCACATCTGCTCTGTCGCAGGCTATGTCATCCTATCCACTCTGTACGCTTCAATACCCGTTTATTGGATAGCCCCCATAACGCGATAAAATAATATCTTCCATTATCGGCAGCATACGGGCTGCAAGATGGCTCGTTAATCAATGACCTTTATGGAATTTATGACAGGTTGGTGTTCCTTCTCTACCGTCCCGTTGTTATCCACCACCGGCGTATCCGCGCATATCCTGTCGACAATGTCCATTCCGTCAGTCACATAACCGAAGGCCGCATATTGGCCATCAAGAAACGTGCTGTCTTCATGAACAATAAAAAACTGAGAGCTAGCGCTGTTATAGTCCTTGGAACGCGCCATTGAGATGGCCCCCCTCGTGTGAGACAATGGATTATCAACGCCGTTTAAAGCAAATTCACCCTTAATCGTTTTATCCGAGCCGCCATTTCCGGTGCCTTCAGGATCGCCTCCTTGTATCATGAATCCTGTCATAATCCTGTGAAAGGTCAGTCCGTCGTAGAAGCCTTCCTTTACCAAGCTGACAAAGTTGGTTACACTTATCGGTGCATTATCTCCATCAAGTTCGACGGTAATCGTCCCGTAGTCTTTCACATCTATGGCGACATGAACTTTCCCGACGGATTGAGGCGCAGCCGATTGAGTAACAGCCTCATCAGATTGTTGTACAGATTCGCTGGGTTTTGGCGCACCCTCATCCGATTGCTGTACAGTTTCGTTGGATTTTGCGCAGCCAGCAGACAACACAAATAATATGCAAAGCATCACATAGACTAATTTTTTCATGATAACTTCCCCCTCAATAATTACTGATTCGTTTGCTTTTGATTAATCTCCTGCTGATTAACTATATCATATGTCTTCACAGTGTACGCTGACAAAGGCACCTCGCGCCTATTTATTTATTTACCTTTGACATCAATACCACGCTCTCCACGT
The DNA here is from genome assembly GCA_023441905.1 of Bacillota bacterium. Classification (GTDB taxonomy): domain Bacteria; phylum Bacillota; class Clostridia; order Christensenellales; family SZUA-584; genus SZUA-584. The sequence goes on from JAEZNC010000048.1 coordinate 2,386, forward strand.
GTGTCGTGTGCGGAAACATGTCCACGCCAATCACTTTATCAACCGTGTATCCCTCAAACAATGCGGCATCCCTCGCGAGCGTAGACGGATTGCATGAGACATAGACAATGCGCTTTGGCTCAGCCTCAACGATTTTTTTAATCAGCGGCGCATCGCAGCCTTTTCTCGGCGGATCGAGTATCACGATATCTGGTCTGCCATACTGCCTTATCCCCTCATCAATCATCTGTCCCGCATCGCCAGCGAGAAAATGTGCGTTGCTGATGTCATTCAGTTGCGCGTTCTCCTCCGCATTCTTCACCGCTTCTTCCACGTATTCAATGCCGAGCACTATTTTTGCCTGCCTTGCCGCCAGCAAAGATATCGTGCCAATGCCGCAGAACAGATCAAAAACGGTATCGTCCTCTGTGATCTGTGCAAACTCAAGCGCGATGCGGTAAAGCTTTTCCGACTGCTCGTGATTTACCTGCAAAAAGCTCGTGAGCCCTGCGCGGAACTGCAAGCCGTCATATGTTTCTGTAATATAGCCGCTCCCGCGCACCGTGCGGTTTTGGCTGCCGAGTATCGCGTTATGCTTCTTCTCGTTATTGTTCACGACGAGGCTGTGAACCGTTTCCCCCAGCGCCTGTTCCAGTGCTTTGGTATCCGCCCGGTCGCGCAGCACCACCCCGGCCATCAGGTCGCCAGTGGAAGACTGCCGCGCCACGATATGCCGCAGCAGCCCTGTATGCTTCTCTTCGTCATAGGGGGCTATTCTATTGTCGTTCGCCCACCGAACAACTTTATTTTTTACATCGTTAATCGCTTGCTTTTGTATCGGGCAGTCGGCTGCAATCAGCCTGTGGCTGTGCGGCGCAAAAAAACCGGCCTGTGTTCTGCCGTCTGCCTGCGCGACAGGAAACGACGCTTTGTTGCGGTAATCGCGGATGTTGTCCGCGCGAACCACATCCGGCAGTTCAATCTCAAAGCCGCCGATGCGCTTGAAGCATTCTTTTATATGACGTGCTTTGAAGGCCAGCTGCTGCTCATAACTAAGATGCTGTAGCGTACACCCGCCGCATGATTCAAATACCCCGCAGAACGGCGCAGTCCTTTTCGGCGATGGCTCTATAATTTCAATCAGCTTGCCCACCGCATAGCTCTTCGCGAGCTTGATGATTTTTGCTTTGATCTTTTCCCCGGGCAGCGCGTGCGCCACAAAAACAGCCAGCCCTTCAAATCGGCCGATGCCCGCACCCTCCACCGTTAAATCGTCTATGGTGATTTCCACATGATCATTTTTCTTCAGCATAATTCCTCCGACGACCTATTATAGCACAATGGTGATCATGCGTGACAGACTTAAAGATTAAGCGCTTCTTTGAGCCGCCTGACACCTTCTTCAATGTTCTCCATGCTCAGGTTCCCGAAACCGAGCACGAGTTGATTCTCATGTCTGCCTTTTATCAGCGCATAGTCTTCCACATAGTCAACATCAATAGCGTTCTTTTCAAACGCCGCAAAATCATCCGGAGTCAATCGGCGCGGCAGCGTGATCATCAGGTATAGCCCCGCATTGTCTCCCGATATGGCGATTCTTGAACCAAAAGCGGCATTCAGGCAGGCGATTAAGTGCTTTCTTTTTGCATCGTATCTTTTTTTCATTTGAAACACATGACGGTCAAGCTGCTTTGATTCCATCAAACGCGCGATGGCAATCTGCACAATGGCGCCCGTCCAAACGTTGAGCGAATCGATGTGCTCTCTGGCCTTTTCGGTAAGTGCCGAAGGCAGAATCATATAAGCGATGCGCAGCGACGGTGAAAACACATTGCTGAGACTTCCCAAGTGAATCACGCGCTCATTGTCAAGATGCCAAAGCGACTGTATGGGCTCGCCGCAGTAACGGAATTCGCTGTCGTAATCGTCTTCTATCACATAAGCGTTTTGACTTTGCGCATAGTCCAGCAAGGCGATGCGCCGGCTAGCCGGCAGGATGCCGCCAAGCGGATATTGATGAGATGACGCCACAAAAATCAGTCTTAAATCCTCTATCTGAGGCAGCAAGTCTGTACAGATGCCCGATACATCCGATTCTACAGGGACCACTTTGAGCCCGCCTTTCTCAATCGCACGTCGCGCGAAATGAAGGCATGGATCTTCGGCCACCGCACTGGCACCCGGCCTATACAGCAGCTTCGATACCATCTCAATACCGGCAGAAGTGCCGTGAACGATAAATATGCGATCGTGCCCGCAGTAGATGCCTTTGGCCCGGAATAGATAATCCGCGATGGCTTTAATCAATACCGGATGCCCGCCGGGGCTGACATACCCGAAGTCATCCGCTTCGGCATCAAGGCACGCCTCTTTGAGCATTTTGGCCCATAGTGCCTTCGGAAACACCGAAAGATCCGGGTTGGCCGGATCGAATACAATCATATCTATATTTGTTTTCTCATTCAGACATATACTGCCGATTTTCAAGCTTTTTCTGGGATATTTTGCACTTGCATCGATAGCTGCCGCATACGTGCCTGACCCCATTGCACTGTTTAAATACCCCTCCGCAATGAGCTGCTCGTACGCCAGAATGACGGAATTGCGCGATATACCAAGCTCTTTGGCATGCTGCCGGGTGGGCGGCATCTTCTGTCCGGCAGTAATTTTACCACAGAGAATGGCCTCTCTGAGCTGCTGTGTCAGCTGAACTGTGATGGGGACGTTGAGTGTTCTGTCTATAATCAAACCAAACATGTTTTCCTCCAAATTGGTTCTTAACAAATTGAGCTTTATTGGCTCTTCAATTAAGCCAATTATAGTATATCCTATACATGGTATCAATGGTAAACATTTTAAATATGGAGGAAGAAATATGAAACGGATTAATTTCGCGAATGCGGCCGATAAAGTCAGTCCATTTTGCCTTGGCGCCATGCTGATGGGTACGGCGATGGACAAAAAAACAGCGTTTGAGGTTCTGGATCATTTCAGGGAACAAGGCGGCAATTTTATTGACACCGCGAACTGCTATGCCTGGTGGATGGGCGACGGTGAATACATCGGTGACGAAAGCGAAAATGTGATCGGCGAATGGCTGAGCAGCAGGCAATGCCGCGACGAAATTTTCCTTGCCACCAAGGTCGGCGGACGACTTAAAGACCCGCACGGCATACGCAATACAAGCGGAGAAATTGAATGGCACCGTGTGCGTGCGGAATATGAAGGTCTTCGCGCTGATGTGATAAAAAAGGGTGTGGAAGGCAGCTTAAGACGGCTCAGAACCGAGTGTATCGATCTATTTTATGCGCATGTGTTTGATGACGTCACGCCGCTCGAGGAAACAATGGAAGCGTTCAACAGCCTGATAAAAGAAGGCAAAGTCCGCTATATCGGCTGCAGCAATATCACTGTGCAGAAAATTGAAGAAGCAAACCGCATTAGCAAAGACATGCATTTTGCACCGTATATGGCCATGCAGCAGGAGTATTCGTACCTGCATCCGGACAGGAGCCTTGATACCGGCATTGTCGAGCATG
>JAEZNC010000057.1 GCA_023441905.1 Bacillota bacterium
CGTTGGCGGGTGCGTCACTCTGTGTTTCACTGTAAGCACGGCACTCATTAACCAAATTAGTGACACCGTTGAGTGCGCCGATAATGCCTCCGATCAGCGCCGCAGCCAAAAGTATAGTCCATCCGCCGGCTATAATGCTCAATATTGCCCCGATGGCCGATAACACGCCGATCGCAATTTCGAGCAGAGCCACCAAAGCCCCCTCAATCAATTGCTTGCCGCCGTCATAGTTGTACCACTCTTTTATAGACTGCTTTAAATAGCTCACACAGGCATCAGCTTCGCCGAAGGTGTTATTCAGCCATCGCCCCGCAGACGTCGAGTTCCCAAGGCTCGTAAAGAAATAGCTGATGGCATTCTCCAGCGCGCTGTTTCTTATGCCGTATGCCTGTTTAAACGAAGCCGTCAGCGACGCCACCTTTTTTCTCACATTCTGGTCGGTGGTTTCGCACTGGTCCTTCAGTGTCAGCAGATCCGAGGCGTAGGCTTCGTACCTGTCGGCCGTGGCTCTCAAAGCGGTTACCTTGGCATTCGCCCTGCTCTTGGCCGTTGAAAGATAGGAAGACGACGAGCCGCCGTAACTGCACATCTTTTTGTAAACACTGTCGTTCACCGCGTTTGCATAATTGTCCAGCTTTCTGGCCACATCCTTCGCGTCGTTAGACGCGTCATGTAAAGTCCCGTAAGAAATCGCCAATGTGCTCATGGCTTGTCCTCCTTTTTATTTGCCGCCCAAGGCCGCCTTTTCCTCTTCTTTCTTTTCCTTGTATTTTTCATAGTAGTCGTCTCTGTCATTCGCCGCCTGATTCCTTAGCTTCTGGATGCGCGAAATTTCATCCTCCAGCGCGTCCTTTGAGGGGCCCAAGTGGCAGTCAGAGTTGATCGTTTTTTCTTTCTCGCTGCCGAAGGCGTTGGCACACGATGTGAAGCGTGAATTATGCCGCACCCCGTTGTTCAAATCTCTTTTCAAATCATCAATCCTGTTATTCACGGCGGTGATTTCGTCGAAGAGATTATCTGCAAGATTGCTCATGATCCTGTTTAAATCTCTTAAGTCGTCATCGTAATCCTCAACTTCTTTTTTCTTCTGCTTGTATTTTTCCAAATAATACTGGCTGTTTTTTAGCACTCAAATCACCCTCCTCCCTTTAGCTGTCCATGGCCATTTTGTACTGCTGACGCATCTCATCGTCCGTGGATTCATAGTCCGCTTCCGACTGAACCAGCGCTTCATAGATCTCGAGCAGCGTATCACCGAAATCTTCAATCTTGCTGATGAGTATGTTGTATTGCGATTCGAATTCGTTCCGACCCGCGCCAACCCAGTTCTCCTTGATCTTCAATGTAAGCTCGGAGACCTCCAGATTCACGTTTTTATACGCCTCCACAATCTTCTTTATCTGCGAATGGGTGGCGTATATGGCCTCTGTGTTGATCGTACCGCTGCAAAGCACATTTTTCGCCAAAATGAACACCTCTCTTACTCGAATATTTTGATCTTAGAATAATTTCCACCGTCGAACCGATATCCGACCGACTTGCCGTACGACGCGTCCGTTCGGTTTCGTCCGGTAATTTCAAACAGTTTGCTTTCCGATAACGGAGCAAACAAGATCCCCTTTCTCTCATCTTTAACAGCTTTCAGTATATCTGACGAATTGAATCCTACCGGTTGGTTATCAACCGTCGAGATGAGAATAAAGGCTCCGAATTCACTAGCCCCCTTAATTAAATCTGCAAACGCCTTGCTGTCTGCTTTCTCGTTACATATTTTCTTTAATACTTCAGTATTGTTGAGCACTAGCAGCAAATAAGGGGCATCGTCCGGTTCATCTAATTCGTCGTGTCGATTTAAAACCTCGTCACTGAATTCGCCGATCAGCGACAGAGCTTCGGAGACATCGTTCGTGTACTTTTTGACAAATCCGTAAGCGGCGCATTCCTTGAGCGTTTTGTACTTGTCGTCAATCACAATGGCCTCGGCATTATGGAATATGATCGTCTCTTTGAGTGTACTCAACAGCTTCAACGCAAACCGTTCTCTGCACTCCGCATCGCCCGTCAATGCCAGGAAGCCGCATGTGTTCATGTCGAGCACCGAATAATCAACTGTCTCAAAATCCATGCCGATGGGCACAAGCCCTTTGTTTCTAAAGACGCGGCTGTCGGCTGTGATTGCGTGATGCAGCACCAGCTTTTCCGGCACCATCGGTATGGCGCGGGCGCTGCTCATGCAGCCGGTATTGCGGTCTTCTATAAACCGTTTAAGCTCCTGGCTTCTTTCAGCTTCTTTATCGCCCTTGCCGAATATCGCCACCTGATATTCAAGAATACGCTTGTCCAGCATCATCAAGCCTCTGCCCGGGTTTTCTTTGGGCGTGTCTTTGCAGTGCCCAAATACCGAGCTGTACTCATTCGGGTCATTGCAATTGAGAACGAATTTTTTCCCAAAGTTCGACTGCGTGCGGTAATTGAGCGCGTTTGAGGCCGCCGCTGTGATGATAAACGATATGCCCACCCCCTGTGCTTCTCTGGTGAGGCTGTTCAGTTCATCAGCCTGATCGGGGAAGTATTCCTTGAATGCCGCCATGTTATCGATTATCACGACGATCATCGGCAGGTCTTTAAAGCCCGCATCCAAATACGCGGCGAAATTGCCAACCCCTTTTCCGGAAAGAACGCTTTTCCTTTCCGCCACAATCGTGTTGAGCAGCTTAAAGAGGTTTTTGCATTTTTCTTCTTCGCTCGAAAGCACAACGCCGCCGACATGTGAGGCGTTCTCAAAGATTTTCAGCACCATGCTGCCGCAGTCAATCAAGTAAATATTCACCTGAGACGGATCATACTTTTTAATCAAACCGTAAGTGATGGTCTGCAGCATCACGGTTTTGCCGCTCTGCGCCGAACCCACAATATAGATGTTTTCTTTGGAAGGCTCTATCGTCGCCTCACCTTGCCGCTGCTGCTGAGGATCATCAAAGACGCCTATGGGAATACAAAGGCCAAGCTCATCGGCCGCGTCGTAAACCAGCGCATCTGTCTTCATCACATCAGCCAGCGAAGGCAGACAAATGCCCGGTAGTTTCTTAACGCCTTTTTTTAAACAATAATCGTTCACGAATTCGACGATGGCCTGTAGCTGATTCTTCGATTCCGTCTCAGTCTGTACTTTCCGATTTGTATAAACCAGCGTTTTTCCACCCCAAATGTTACTTTCAAAAACTTCAAATATATTCTCACTACTATCGCTACCGGTAGGTACATTACCCCCGCTGTAGGCCGACTGGAACAATTCGAATATTTCATTGTTTCCGACCTGGAAGTAGGCACGCCCTGGCTCTACAATCTCAGCAGCTAACGGTGTCTTGATGACCTCGTTGCTGTCTTCCTTCGTTTGCACCTTGAGGCACAGCTTAAACCGCGAATTGCTCCATATCTGGTTGTCCACCACGCCGGCCGGCTTTTGCGTCGCCAGTATCAGGTGAATACCCAGCGTACGGCCGATGCGCGCTGCGCTGATGATCTCCTTCATGAAATCCGGATGCTCCGCCTTCAATTCGGCAAACTCATCAACAATCATGATGAGATGCGGCAGCGGCTTTTCAACTTTGCCCGATTTATACAGCTTTATGTAATCGTTGATATGGTTGACGCCGCAGGCAGAGAACATTTCCTGCCGCTTTACCAGCTCGGCTTTGATGGAGAGAAGCGAGCGGCTGATTTCCCTGCCGTCGATGTTGGTGATTGTCCCAATCAGATGCGGCAGCTCCTTAAACTGATTCGCCATGCCGCCGCCCTTAAAGTCGATAATCACGAACCCCACCTCGTAAGGATGGAACAACGTTGCCATTGAAAGAATATATGTCTGCAGGATTTCGCTTTTGCCTGAGCCCGTGGTACCGGCGACCAAGCCGTGAGGGCCATGGGCTCCCGCCTTATCGCTGATATCGAGATACACAATCTGGTTTTTGCTCTTCACGCCGAGCGGTGCCGATAGGCTTTTGTAGACGAGCGACGCCTCCCATCGCTGCGCCAGATTAAGGTCCTCAACGGAGATGATATCGAGCAACTCAAACATGGTTATATTCTTTGTGAGCTGCCCTTCCAGCGTCACTTCATCAACGGTGACCGCACCCAGCTTCAGCGCAACGTCGCCCGCTGTCTTGTCCGAAATATCGGGATAAACAAAATCCGCTATGACATCTCCGTTTCGCGTTTTGAGCGCTTTTCCGCTTTGATGCGAGTCAATCCGAATGATTTCCGTACACCCCTGCGGCAGGAATTCCTCATACTCTTCGAAGAACACAAACGTGAAACCAAGGTCATTGCAGTTTCTGATGTACTTTGTGATCGGGTGCCGGTCCATCACGGATGAATCCGTGACGAGCACAATATAATACTGATCGAATGCTGTCTGCTCATTTTCCCGACGCTCATTCTCTCTCGACGACAGCACTGAATATAAATTCTCAAGAATCAGGTTTTTGCTTTCATCATCGCATACAATATTCTTCACTTTGAGCTGATCGTTTTCAACATTGTGCAGCCATCTGACCCAGCTCATTTGCCCGATATCCGCCGGGCTGACGATATAAACAAGCTTCACCTCGCCATAGAAGTGGCGCAGCGCCACATCGAGGCTCAGGTTCTTAATCATTCTGTTGAGCTCCGCTTTTTTGCCCACCACGCCAATGCCGTTAGACGCGTTAAAATCCGATATGATCGGCGCGTTTTCAATAAACCTGTATTCTTCCGCCACCTGCCGGGGAATCTCAGCAAGAGGGTCTTGCGTATCAATAAACTCCTGTTTGGCGTATTTCACCTCATTCGCCGATTCGACCGTCCCTTTACCGAGATATATTTGCAGAAAATCAGCATCTTCGGGTGATTTTTCAAACAAACGCCGTCCAAAATCCATGGCCTCTTGGATGCTGTTGTCTAAAGATTCATAGATCAAATTCCGAACGCGGAGCTCGTTGCTTCGCGCTTCTTCAATTTTGACACGCTTTTCTTCAATATATTTGTTGTAATTTTTAATCCGTTCGGCAAATTCCTTTTTGTAGTTCCTGCTGTCCTGTACGAAAGATACCACTGACATCACAACGCCCACCGACATGGAAACGGCACTGTATATCACAAACGAACTGCCGCCGCCCATGACTCCCCTTAGAAAAATAGTCATAGCCAGCATAATGACTGCGGGAATCAATGACATGACAATGTTCTTTTTGGGTTTTTGCGGCTTTTGAACCGGCTGTTGAATCTCCAAGTCTATTTCAGGAATTTCATATTGAACTCGCGTATTGCGCTTAAACTTGGGGTATGTGAGATGGCTTTTCTGCTCGGTTGAATCTTCGTATCGCAATCCATTCACTTTGATATTCTGATTTGATGAGGTGAACAGTGTTTTGTTTTTAAAGTAAAAACTGTACCCCACAATGGCGAAGAAATCATAATCCTTGATTTCTTTCTTCTTCTGCACCTTGACGCCGTTGATATAAGCGCCATACCGGGTATTGTTATCAATCAAAAACCATTTCTCATTTTCGTTAACGAGGGATATATATTCGGAGGCAAGATATTCGTCGATAATCAAGATATCCGAATTCAGCGCGCTTCCTATGATGATGGTATTTTTGTTCGATATATCGATGGCTCTGTTATATTCTTTGCGCTCATAATCAAAATCGAGCGTGAAGAAAAGTGTAAACACTTCATTGCCGGATTCCTGATATCTCACGCTGAGTTCATCGCCATGCTTTAATTGCTTGGCGACCAATTTTCTGACATCACCGTGCGTCAAATACACGCTGTCGGAACAGGCGATGCGCCATCCCTCACGGTCCTGCACCAGTGCTAACTCAATCTGACCGAAAAACATATCTTTTCGGAGACGAACAGCACAATCAACACCCGTACCGATCTTCAGCTCGTTTAATTCGGGCGCCAGCTCAATTTCTTTATGAATATTTTTGCTCGATATGATCAACCTGTACCTGAGCTGCATAGCCCCTCCCTATTCCGTGAAATTGAGAACAGACCCGTTTCTGATTCCGAAATCTGATAGCAGTTTATTTCCTTTCAGCAATGCAATCGGGTTCTCAGCCCTTATAAAACAATTGCTTGCGTATGCCGTATCAATATTTAAGTTGTAAGCGCTGTTCAGTGCAATCACCAATTCATTGGCCGAAATATTCAGCGGTATCTCGATATGCGTTTCGAAACCCCGCCGATGAATTCTCAATATCACTGTGACTTTATCTTGCGGCATAGCCCTCTCCTTACATAACCAGAATGGATGCTTTTTGTATCCCGCTGTCCTTTGACAGGTCTTCACAAGTCAGCTGATCGTAATTTTTAAAATGGCCCACATAATTATTAATGATGAATTTTTTTGTCATAGCCGGTGATATCAGTGCATTTTCTTTGTCCTTGTCGAAATCATTGCAGATGAATATATACTTTTCGGAATCAATGCCGTTGATATTGACGGCCAGCACATTTGTTGTATACACAGAAGCGGTATTTTGTTTTGTGACAATCACAACCTTGTCCGCCAAATCGATTAAGCGTGCTTTGTCCTCATCAAAGGCTGTTTCGGCATCGATGACGATATAGTCGTAATCACCGGTTTTCTTTACAGACAGCGCAAACGTCTCATAAATGGAATAGGGCAGCCCGAGAGACAGCAATGAAGCCTTGAATGCCGGCAGATAACTGAAAACTTCTTTTCGAATCACGTGCTTTATCTCTTCATATATCTGCCCGCCGGCCGCACTTAGCTTTGTGTACACATCCGAAGCCGTGATCACACTTTTGTTTTCCAGCATTCTCTGGAAGGATTGCAAACGTTCCGCGTTAATATAGAGAACTTTCTTATAGCTTTTTGAAAGGTACATGCTCATACCCAAAGCGACTGTTGTTTTACCGGCGCCGCCGCAGGCAGAGCAGACAAGGATAATCTGACATTCTTTTTTAATTTCCAGATTGACTTGCAGAGAACCGGCGCTTTTGCCCACGATTTCACTGAAAATTTCTTTGATGCTTGTATATTTAAATAAACGAACGACATCCGGATCAGCCGCCCAGTCCCCTTCCGACTGCTCCACCATAACGAATATATTATTGATGTTATGGCGCTGTAAATTTGAATTGTAGAACTCCTCCGAAATGATGAGAACATCAATCTTTTGGGGGGACGAAAACAAGCTTTCAAAATAACTCTTTTCCGTGATAATCTCCAGTTCAATTTTATTAAAGTATTCTTCCACAAATTTCAATTGCAAAGGAAGAATGTACTTCTCATCTGTATCAGCAATGATAATCCGAGGCTTGCTCATTAATCTCTCCCGCGCTTTATATGATACGAACTTGAAAATCGCTGTTGGCCAGCCGAATAATATCCCCATGGCTTATCTCCGACGTTTTCTGAGGATTAAGCAGCCTTTTGTTGAGGTATGTCCCGTTCGCACTTCCCATGTCTTCTATGTAATAATGTTCATTCTTTTTATGAATCTTGCAATGGATGCGGCTGATGGCGTTGTTAAAGGCAATAACCCCATCAACGGATGCGGCATTCTTTCCAATCACAAATTCGTCCTTGTTCACATGCAGCTCAAAAGAGCCCGGCGCATTCAAAGCCACAAGCGTCACTGAATGACTCGGTTGCGTATGGTCCTTCCGTGAAGGCGGATTGATTCCCTTTATGCCGTTGGCGATGTCTTCCAAAGTCAGCATGCCATTGGATAAATCTTCGGATAATCGGATTGTTTTTGCTGAACTGACAGATGGGCATTGATTGATGAGCTTAACAAGGTTTGTTCTGAGTTCGTTTTCAAAATCTATGAAATCTTTAAATGCCCGCACGATACATGGGACATAGATCAGCCCGACAGTTAAATTGCTTGTATCGATGAAGATTTTATCAAATGCAATGTCAATGTTCTGATATGTCAAAAAGCCGTTGCTTTTGACCTCAATGATCTCGTGTAAAAGATTCGCTATGATCGCAATAAATCTGTCGCTGTCTATTGAAGGAAGCAATGATGACAACGGCTTATATCTTTCTGTCATGTAAAACAGCTCAATATCGCCGTTGTATGTCATCTTCATGCATTTGATAAACCCTCTGTGGCCCTGATTCTGCAGAACCTTATATTCCGTTAGCAAAAAGTGATTATAATCATTGAGGATATATGCAAAATTTGTTCCGCATGCCATTTCACGTACAATCCCATTCTCGGTAAATACACCCATTTTCCACCTGCCGCTGATCGTTACATTATTGTTTAATCATGGTGCGCTATCGTATAATACGTCGATTTACTAGTTATTTATTTATTTTACACCGATATGTCAATATCTAAATGTTATTATAATTTATATATTATTCTTATTCAACATATTTATACATTTTTTTGATTAACATTACCAAAATTATCATACCTAAATAGAAATTTTCGGACACTATGCAAAGCAATATTTTACTAAAAATGAAAAGGTAAACCCAAAGATCACCCCACATTTACCCTTGCAAACATGCACTTACTTTTGCAAATACCCCTTTTTTTCTTATAATCAGCTTAGCTGTCTTACCCGGAAGGGAGCATCACATGAGCAAACACTTATCGCTGTCTGACAGAGCGCTGATTGAACGTTACCTTGCGCAATATTTTTCCATCGCCACCATGGCCAAGCAACTTGAACGTTCTCCATCAACAACATTCTAAAGTCCGCACTTCTTAGTCGCTAACTATTCTGCATTGGTCAGACAGCAGCTGAAATAACTCGTTATTGGGGTTGCAGTATCTATTGCAAAGGATTTGCACGCCTTCTGTTTGGGTTGCTCATTTTTGTGCCTAGTCAGACCGATTTTTCATGGATAATGACTTGGTTTCATTCATTCTTCGGCTCAGATATGCTTTAAAATTGACACGCACTTTGACGACTTGCATTTACCTTTTCATTCAAAGAAGCAATATTTTATTAGCGCATCCATCTGCTTTTCAGCTACTACATAATAGGGCTAAGGGTTTTCACCTTTGTAAGTTTTCGTAGAGAATATTGATCCTTGGTCTGTGTCTGCTCTAAGCAAGGGATTTAAAAAGAAACCACTCCGATAAAATGCAGATATGGCTTATTTAGTTTCATACTTTACGACACTGTAACGGAGCTTAGCTAACTTTGGCCACCGTTTATTAAATATTCATATTGGCTCAATTTTCCACCACAGAGTGTCTCAGAAAACAAAAATCATGCTACAAAAGCAGTGTTGTAAAACGGATTGCGGCAAGCATCAGCCTTGAGAATATAGGTGGCGGTCTTTAAGGTGCTTATCCCACACAATATTTACGAATTGAGCCTTCAAATTTGATATCGCCACCCATGGCTGTGATGGTGACTACATCGTCTGTCCGACATATTGTACAACATCTTTTTGAGTGAAAGAGATGCCCAGTGCAGTCTGGTGAATGGGATCACGGTCTGATGGTGGTTTAGGTGCCTCACCTTGTTTAATAAAGATGTCAAATGAAACAGTATGATTCATAGCAGAGTAGGTTGCTTTTGTGGTACCGGCTTTAATGCCTGTAAACCCGGTAGAGGTACATACTTACTCTCCCACTCCGCATCTCTTTAAACAGATACTCAAACATCTGACTGTCGTCTTATAAGTCCATCCAATATCCTCTATAATATACGGCAACTCCAAATCATTCTGGTAATACTGTGGAATGCCCCTATAGCCGATTACAATATTGTAAATACCTTGACAGTGTATTGATGAAAGGTTGCCGTCAAAATTAATTTGCATGTATTTCTCAAAGTCCGCATGAACACTGGGTTTTCTTCGCTTACATTAAGCGCGCTCCGATACATACGAGCGTGATATGCCCGTTTTGTAAGCAATTTCGCGCTGCGTCTGAGGCCGCATCCCCCCCAATCCGTAACGCATCTCGATCACGGCCTTCTCGCGCCTCGTGAGGCACTTGCCGAGC
>JAEZNC010000136.1 GCA_023441905.1 Bacillota bacterium
GTTGACTACAAGCAGACGGAGCATTATCAGATTACGCGCAGCTTTTTGGAAGCGCCAGAGCGGATGCTGCGCATACTGTTTGAGGATTAGCCGCGCGTCAGCGCCTCAAGCGCTTCCTCTAGGCTGCTTTTGAAAAACACAAGGCTGCCTTTGTTGCATTCGTAGATAAAATCGCGCAGCGCCTTGCTGCCGTACATGCCGAAATCGCCCACGATGGCGAGCCTGAAGCGGTAGTTGGAGAACTTTTGCAGCACATCGCCCGCAAATCGCGTCTTGAGATCGAAAAAATCCTCAGTAAAGCTTTCCTTATAAACCGCCATCGCCATACAGTCGCCCGCATACCGCGCGTCGGCCATGAGGTCGAGCACCGCTTGCACATCGTCTATTTTTATAAATTGATCAATCACGGCCACGGTTTGGCCGTTTCTTATCATATATTTCATTAATCCTTCTCCAATAAAAACGGCATCACAGTCCCCATTGTGTCGATAATCACGTGAGAGCCGTCAATCAGATCAACCTTGGCGTGAGGCACAAGGCGCTGCAGTCGCTCGGCAGCCTGAACCGCGTCCATTGTAAAGTCATCTTTGCCTGCAATCAGAAGCACCGGCATCGTGAGGGTGCACAGCTGTTCGTCCGTCAGTACGGGCAGATCGCCGGTAAGCGGATTAAAGTTTTCAAACACCAGCGCCATAAAATCACGCACTTCCTTGGGGACACCGCTCAAAGCGGAATCGATCAGCGATGAATCGGTGCCGCCGCTGTCTAAGAATTTGTCTGTCGTCGATAAAAACGACGGCTTGACAGGGACGATGCCCGACGATGCGATGAGCACAAGCGCCGCAACTTTTTCCGGGAAGGCGGTCGCATAGTGCAGCGCCAGCCAGCCCCCGAGAGAATTGCCAATCAGTATGGCCTTGGGGATATTCAGCACCTCCGTCAGTTCATTAAGCCAAAGCGCAAATTCGCTGAGCGCGGGGCGGTAGTCGTGGCTGTTGCCAGCGTCGCCGATGATATCGACCGCGTACACATGATACCGTTCAGCCAGAGCCGGGATATCACCAAGCCATGCCGCACTGTTGCTGCATGAGCCGTGCAGCAAAATCACGGCAGGTTTATGCGCGCTGCCCGCTTCCATATAAAACGTCCTGCCAAACGATGTGTCCGCATACAATTTTGTATAAGGGAAAATGCTGAGTATCTGGTTGTAATAAGCGCGAATCTTGTCACGCCCCTGTGCCGATTTAAACACACTGGTCATAAAAGGTTCTCCTCATTTTCGTTTGTGAGCGTTTCGACGGCGCTCAATATGGCCGACATGAATGAGACGCCGCCCCACAGCATGAGGCGCACCTTGAACTCGGGCTCGATGAACTGCGCCTGCATCGAGGATGGGCCGTACTCGGGCGGCTTTCCGTTCATGGATGCGGTGAGTGTGTTGACGATGCGGATCGCTTCGTCGCGGCTTCTCACATCGATATCGATCACGGCGGACGCTTTGACGCGCGGCTCCGTCATCGCTTCGGGCTTGCCGGACAGCTTTGCCCCTTCGGTGAACACGCTCAAATCGTGGCCCGACACACGCCAGCCCTTGCCGATTTTCACGGCGCGCAGCTTGCCCTCGCGGATATAGCGCTGCACCGTTTTGCTATGCATGTGCAGCAGCTCGGCAATCTGTTCAACTGTATAGTACGTTTCTTTCATGCATAATACTCCTATTAATTACCTATAAGGCAATAATAAGAAATAATAAGGAATATGTCAAGGGTTTTTTGGTTCTGACGGTATTTTCTTTGTATGAAATAATGGTAAAATGCTGATAAGGAAAAAGGAGGACGGCGGCATGAGGTTTGAGAATAAAATCGGCGTGATCACAGGCGGTGTGAACGGCATCGGGCGCTGCGTTGCGCAGGCATTTATCGGCGAGGGCGCGCGCGTGGCCGTGATCGATACCGACGCGGTTTCGGGCGAAAAGCTCGCTCAAACGCACGGGGACAGGCTGCTGTTCTTTCAAGGCGACATCGCCGATAAGAACACACTCGAGCGTTTCGCGAAAGCCGTGCTCGATGCGTTCGGGCATGTGGATTACCTCATTAACAACGCGTGCATCAGCAAGCGCGGCTTGCTCTCGCGCTGTTCGTATGAGGAATTTAACGAGGTGCTGCGCATCGGCGTGGCCGCGCCGTATTACCTAGCGCTGCTGCTTACAGAGCATTTTGCGCCGGGCGCGTCGGTTGTCAACATTTCATCCACAAGGCACCTGATGTCGGAGCCGGACACCGAAAGCTACACGGCGGCGAAAGGCGGCATCAGCGCGCTCACGCATGCGCTCGCCGTCAGCCTTTCGGGCAAAGTGCGCGTCAACGCGGTGAGCCCCGGGTGGATCGACACGGGGGCGTACCAGCATGAGGAGGGCTATATGCCGGACTATTCGGCTGCGGACACAGCACAGCACCCGGCCGGACGCGTGGGGAAACCGTCTGACATTGCGAACATGGTGCTATACCTTTGCAGCGACGAGGCGGGCTTTATCGACGGGCAGAACATCATGGTGGACGGCGGCATGACGCGACGCATGATCTATCACGGCGACCACGGGTGGGAATATAAAGGCTGATAACAGCCTTATCAATAAGAAGGCCGCTCAGAATATGAACGGCCTTTTGTAATCAAATCTATTGTTCAGCTGAAGTAGTCCGCGATGCCGTTTGCGATGCCCTGCGCGCAAAGGTTTTGATAATCATCACTCACAAGCAGATTGTCCTCTTCCTTATTCGTCATGTGCCCCATCTCAATGTTGCACACGGGCACCGTGCTCCAGTTAAAGCCGGTCTGGTCGCTGCGCGGCTGAAGCCCCAGGGTCTTCGCGCCCGTCGCGGCGCAGAACGCGTCAACAATACAGCGCCCCGCTTTTTTGCTTGCGTCATTGATCGATGCCGTGCAGTCGTTGCTCGGAATCAGCACAAACGCGCCGTGCTTGGATTCATCGTCGCTGCCGTTGCAGTGAATGCGGATCACAAGATCGGCTCCCGCGTCGTTCATCATCTCCGCGCGTGCTTTATTAGAGATATCCACATCGTGCGACTCGCGCGTCATCACCACGGTCGCGCCAAGATCGGTTAACAGCTTTTTAAGCTTGAGCCCCACCTGCAGATTCACCTTGTATTCCGCGACGCCTGTATCGCGCCCCTGTGTGCCGGACGACACCTTCTTTTTGGTCTCGCTTGAGCCGGGCGCAACGGGCTCCGGGTCAGAATTCGAATGCGCCTGATGACCCGGGTCAATGCCGATCACAAGCCCCGAGAGCGGCGTTCCGCTTGCATTGTTAACGGGCGGCGCGGACGGCTGCGATTCTTTTGCGGGTGTGGCCGACGGCTTGGGCGTGGCTGTGGGCGCTGCCGTGTCATCGGGCGTGGCCGACGGCTGTGCCGAAGATTGTGTCACGTCGGGCGGCGTGGTGGGGATTTGCGTGGGCGAGGGTGTGGCGGCAGGGGGTGTTGTGACCGCTGCCGTGGCCGACGGCTCCACCGTGGCCGATGCGGAGGTATCCGCGGCTTGTCCGCATGCGCCGAGCAGCAGCAAAACCGCCGTGAGTATGGCTAACAGCTTACTATGCTTCATCAATTCGTTTATCCTTTGTATTCGCCCAAAAGGGCTGTCATAGACATCATGCACTTACATAATAAGTTTGTATCCAGCGAATGTCAACCAAGGCCGCACTCACTCGGAATCCAGCAGCTCGGGAGAGAGGAAATCGAGGCGGGGTGGCAGACGGTACTTTTGGGTATCGAGCAGGCGTGTCACGCCTTCGTCAATCAGGCGCGGTTCACTGCCCGCATACAGATACAAGCCGCCGTCGTTCTCTATATAAACAAGATGATCGTTAATCAGAGCCGCTTCGGAAACACCGGACGCCATTCGTTTTGTGTTCCCTTTGGCATATGTCATCAGCTGGCCGTCGGTTTGGCCTGCGTTCTTAAAATAGTAGAGCGTGTGGCCGTCTTTGCTCAGCAGCATGCCCAAAGGACTCACCGCGGAATCGATCTTCACACCGTTTCTGTATAAATCGCCGCCGCCGTTTTGCATGTTCTTTATATAAAACACCGCGCCTGTGCGCCCATCCGCCGCATATGTGCAAACATCGCGGTCAATTACCTGCGGAGCGGAAAGCCTGCCGCCGCGCACGGTTATCACCTGCAGCGTGCCGCGTGAAGCTGCCGTGTCGTACCCGTCAAGGTAAAAGAGGCTGCCGTATTCGGGCAAATAAACGAACGAATTGTCGGTAGCCGGTGAATCTGCCTCCGCTGCGATCATCCGTGTTTCTGCGCCGTCAACGGCTGCATATATGTTTCCGTCCTCTTTTTGAAAGCCGCTGAACAGCGCATACAGCTGATCAATATTCCTGATGGCCGACAGATTCACTGTTTCGGGCGGCGAAAGAACGGCCTTTTTATAGACGAGCAGGCCGTGGCCGGAGGCAGCGAGCGTGTACGCGAAATCGTCCGTCACCTTCGTTTCCTTGCCGTTCTGATAGACGTAAAGCGTATCAACACTGAAATCCATCGCGAATGTACGGGCAGCAGCGCGAATTTCATCCCGCATGAGTTTTTCGGTATAAACCTTTAATGCAGCGTTGTATGCATCCTCATCCGTGATCACCTCATGCAGCGTGCTGCTGCCGGCGCCCGCAGGCTGCGTTGTTTGGTAATCGGCCATATCGGGCGGTGCTATGGTGCTGTCTGAGTCCTTCATATCATCATTCAGGATATCGGCCAGCAGGATCGTGCGCTTTTGTGATTTGGTGTAATAGACTGCTCCGTTGCCCATGCGTGCGATAAAACCGGATATATCGGAGGCGATTCGTTGCTTTTTGCCGCCGATTTTGTGCTCGTACAAACTGCCGTTTTCGTCATAGTCAATGGTGCTGAAGTCATCGCTGACGGCGAGCAGCGTGGCGTTGGCCGTTATTTTGATCACGGACAGCCGCCATAAATCCGCAAAGCCGATGCCGCCGTCAAGCCCGGTGTAAACGAGCTTATTGCCGTTCGCGCTGAGCTCAAAATAGCTGACACCCGATGCGATTTTGTGTTTGCTGCCGTCATTCACATATAACTCGCCGCCCGGCTGCTGCAAATAAACCGCTCTGTTGTCCGGCGTGACCTCAAACGGATAACCGATGCCGCTGTCAACAAAGACGTCGGGCAGCACGTCTTTATAAGCCGGGGATAAATCGCGCCGGTAAACGGCGGCCAAATCCCCGTCCCGCTTCGGGTAGTAAAGATACCGTCCGTCGCGGCTTAAGAACGTATAATAATCGAGCAAAAATTCGTCATCCGAAGACGATTGGCTGCCGGACAGCTCGGTTGTTTGAAGAGAGGCGAGGTCGGCGGCGGCAACCGTGTTCTGTTTGCAGTAGACCACCGGGGCAGCCGGTGTAAGAAGCGTCGCAGCAAGCAGCAGGGCGGCCGTCAAAACAAAGATGGTAATGGCTGCGGCGCGCCGCCAGCGAGGATGATGCGGTGCGTCGCCGTATATAAAGCCGCGCCGCGGAGAATGAAACGAGGGATAGACGTTTTCGGAAAATCGGCGTGGTGTGCCGCAGTAGACACAGAATGCCGAATCATGCGGTACTTGCCGTCCGCAGCAGGTGCAATCGTCAGAGTCCGGGGGGTCATCGGACGGCCCGGGGCCATCGGCTTTGTACCCGCAAACAGCGCAAATGACTTCCCCGTCTTTTAGTTCTGATCCGCACCGACTGCATCTCATCGCACTACCTCCGGATATTCTGTTTTTAAAAAAACCGTCTATACATATTACGCGAGAACCCCCGTTTTCATGACTTTTGAACGCCCTTCACGGACACAATGCACGCAAAATAAAAAGCTCGTTTGCGGTCAAGGCGGGAAAATGACCTATTGTGACAATAAGCATAAATAATGGAATGGATTGGCGCTGTGACTGCGTCGAATTGATAAAAAATTTTAGTTTTTTTGTTTTTTTGATAGCACTTTTGCGTTTTTGAAACGTCTTATACATGTGCGCAAAATGCGCACGTTACGATTCCAAAAGCTTTTACCCTGTGCGGGCCGTATACCCTATGATATACGGCTCGCCATCTCCCAACAAAAAGGCACAGGCCTTGCCTATAGATTGTTACATATGCTATTTTCCCGTGCAGGCCACGCAGAACCAATTCCCATACCCGTTTTGTGTGGCCTGCCATCTCCCAAGGAAATGGCGGAAAAGCGATCTTGAGAATGATGAAAAGCGCTATTTTCCTGTGCAGGCTATACAGAACCAAACGCATTACCCCG
>JAEZNC010000140.1 GCA_023441905.1 Bacillota bacterium
AGCCGACAGTCATTGTGAACGCGGAAGGAAGCAGAACAACCCCGTCTGTCGTGGCGTTTTCCAATACAGGTGAAAGACTGGTCGGAAAAGTGGCCAAGAATCAGGCAATCACAAATCCGGACAGAACCATCAGCTCAATTAAAAGAGATATGGGCACGGACAGAAAGGTCAACATAGACGGCAAGAGCTATTCGCCGCAGGAAATCAGCGCGATGATACTGCAAAAGCTCAAGAGCGATGCGGAAGCGTATCTTGGAGAAACGGTGACAGATGCCGTCATCACGGTGCCCGCATATTTTACGGACAGCCAGCGTCAAGCCACAAAGGACGCCGGAAAGATCGCGGGGCTCAATGTGCAGCGTATTATTAACGAGCCGACAGCCGCGTCGCTTGCCTACGGCGTCGATAAAGAGGAAGAGCAGAAGATTCTCGTTTTCGACCTTGGCGGCGGTACATTCGACGTGTCGATACTTGAAATCGGCGACGGCGTGTTTGAAGTCCTCGCGACCAACGGCAACAACCGTCTCGGCGGCGATGACTTTGACCAAAAGGTGATGGATTACATCGTTACCGAATTTAAAAAGTCGCAGGGCATTGACCTGTCGAAGGATAAAATGGCGATGCAGCGCATCAAGGAAGCTGCTGAAAAAGCGAAGGTTGAGCTCTCGGGCGTACTTCAGGCCAGCATCAACCTGCCTTTTATCACGGCGGATGCATCCGGCCCCAAACATCTTGATATGTCGCTGACCCGCGCCAAGTTCAACGAACTCACAGCCGATCTCGTGGAGCAGACAGCAATCCCCACGCGCAAGGCGCTGCAGGATGCGGGCATCTCCGCGTCGGCTCTTAGCAAGGTCATCCTCGTCGGCGGTTCCTCACGCATACCGGCGGTGCAGGATAAGGTGAAGGAAATCACGGGCAAAGAACCGTATAAGGGCATCAATCCGGACGAATGCGTCGCGGTGGGCGCGGCCATTCAGGCGGGTGTGATCGGCGGCGAGGTCAACGATATCGTGCTGCTCGACGTGACGCCGCTCTCGCTCGGTATTGAGACTTTGGGTGGCGTATCCACACGGCTGATCGACAGAAACACGACGATTCCGGCAAAGAAGAGTCAGGTATTCTCTACAGCGGCAGACGGTCAAACGAGCGTGGAAATCCACGTGCTTCAGGGCGAAAGAGAGATGGCCGCCCACAACAAGACGCTTGGACGCTTCAATCTGACGGGCATTCCGCCGGCACCCAGAGGCGTGCCGCAGATCGAGGTCACATTTGATATCGACGCAAACGGCATCGTGCACGTGTCTGCGAAGGATCTTGGTACGGGCAATGAGCAGAAGGTGACGATTACCGCGTCCACAAACATGTCAAAAGAAGATATCGACAAAGCGGTGAAGGATGCCGAGCAGTTTGCCGAAGCCGATAAGAAGGAAAAAGAAAAGGTCGAAATCAGAAACAACGCTGACAGCCTCGTGTTCCAGACGGAAAAGACGATTAAAGATCTGGGTGACAAGGTTGGCAGTGAAGACAAAGCCAAGATCGAAGCTGAGGTTGCAAGCGTCAAGAGCGCGCTCGCGGGCACCGATACGGATGCGATCAAAGCAGCCACGGAGAAGCTTTCGCAGGTCAGCTATGATGTGTTCGGAAAGATTTATCAGCAGGCCAACGCACAGGCCAACGCAGCCGGCGCGGGCTATCAGGCAGATCCCCAGCAGGCTCCGCCGGATGATAATGTGGTCGATGCCGATTACGAAGTCGTTGACGACGAGAAGAAAGACAAATAAAATACAATAGAATATGTGTAAATAAACCGGTCGGGTGCGCTTATCAAGATGGAAAAGAAGCGATCTTAAACGGTAAAATGTCAAAAAACCGAAAGGTTTTTCGATACTGTGAAACATATACATATTATATAGCCTTAAAAGCCAGAGCGCCCAAGCGCTTTGGCTTTTCGGGTGTCTTATACTTTAATTCTAGGCGGTGCTTAATTTGGCGGATAAAAGAGATTATTACGAAGTGCTGGGGGTTGAAAAAAACGCCACCGGTGAAGAAATAAAAAAGGCATACAGAAAACTGGCCAAGCAATACCACCCCGATGTCAACGAGGATAAGGACAGCGCGAGTGAGAAATTCAAAGAAGCCAGCGAAGCGTACAGTGTGCTGAGCGACGATCAGAAACGCCGGCAATACGATTCCTTCGGTCATGCGGCATTTGACCAAACGGCAGGCGGCAGAGGCGGATTTGGCGGTTTTGATGATTTTATGGGCGGTTTTGGTGATATTTTTGAGTCGTTTTTCGGCGGCGGCGGGCGATCTGCGCGCCGCAACGGTCCGGTACGCGGCTCCGATCTTCGCATGGAGCTTCGCATCACATTTGAAGAAGCCGCTTTCGGCGTCAAAAGAGAAGTACGGCTCAATAAGGATGAAACTTGTGAAGCGTGCGGCGGTACAGGTGCAAAACGCGGTACATCGCCGCAAACCTGCGCATCCTGCAGCGGCACGGGGCAGATACGCCAGCAGCGCAGCACGGCTTTCGGCAGCTTCGTGAATGTGGTGGATTGCCCGGATTGCGGCGGGCGCGGCAGCATTATAAAGGAGCCCTGCACGGACTGCAGCGGGCGCGGCAGTCTGACAAAGCTTAAAACCATCAGCGTGGACATCCCCGCAGGCATTGACAACGGACAGATATTAACGATGCGCGGCATGGGCGCGGCGGGTCAGCGCGGCGGCCCGGCTGGCGATCTTCAAATTTATATCTATGTGCAGCCGCACGAGCTGTTTACGCGTGAAGGGTATGATCTTTATTTTGATATGCCCGTATCTTTTGTGGATGCGGCGCTCGGAGCGGAGCTGACCATCCCCACGCTGGATGGCAAAGCCAAGCTTAAAATGGGAGAAGGCACACAGACGGGCACCGTGTTCCGGCTTAAGGACAAAGGTATCACACATCTTCACTCATCGCGAAAAGGCAGCCTGTATGTAAAAGTCAACATAGAGGTGCCTAAGAAACTGAACGAAAAGCAAAAATCTCTGCTGCGGGAATTCGATAAGCTGGGAACGAAACACAAAAGTTTTTTTGAAAGAGTTAAGGGAGAATGAACTGGAAACAAATTTGTATAGAAACCACTGAGGATGCCGCCGATCTGATTTCGTCGGTGCTGAT
>JAEZNC010000279.1 GCA_023441905.1 Bacillota bacterium
GGTTGCGTGGGTTCGATTCCCATCACCCGCTCCAAGCTGCACTTGACAAGGGCGATTAGCTCAGTTGGTAGAGCACCTGACTCTTAATCAGGGTGTCCGGGGTTCGAGCCCCCGATCGCCCACCAAGGAACCTCGACGATTGTCGGGGTTCTTTATTTTTCGCTGTATATGAAATGCACTCCGAAGCAGATAACACGAAATATCACGAATATGTGTCTGGCTGAATTCTTTGTCTTGGTGACAACAAAGTTTGTGCTTTTCAGTCAATAACTCTGATCATATCGCATATATATCCCGTATATAAACAAACAATTCTAAAAATCTCAAAACGAACAGGAAAGTAGGATGTTTCAATGGATGTATTCGTTGGTGTCACACTGCTGGCCTTGTTGATTGAAAGGCTGGCGGAAGTGGTGAAAACGGCCATATCACCCGCCAAGCTTCCCGCATGGGGTTGGTTCGCCATCACCTCGGGTATCGGCATGCTGCTCTGTGTGCTGTTCAATGTTGATATTTTTACAGAGCTGGGTTTTACCGCAGAGACGAAGGCGGCAATGGTCGTTGGACAGCTGATTACGGGTATTGCGGCAGGCAGCGGCAGCGGTTTTGTTCACGACTTGATTCACAGAATCAAGCTCGATAAAACATCATCGTCTGGAGATGCAAATTGACGAGACCGATTTTATAATACCATTTAGGGCACGTTGCTTGTGAAAAACGGCATGTTGGTCAATGCCTAGTATAAGGAGTCGTGAGATAAGAATGGGCTATGGAATCAGTATGGAAGAGTATGGTCGGCGCAGAGGAAAATAGAGATTCAGCTTTAAGACAGATAAGAATGAGATACATTTCATAAAATAAGATAAATAAAAAGCGGCCGCGTCTCAGGGAGATGGCCGCAAAGGTGCTTTTGTCAGATCAGTATTCGCCTCTTTCATGATGCGGTTTGGTTTTGACAATATCGATAGCTCTCAGAATCGTAGCCGTTATATTGGCCTGCATCTGGTCATCCATCGATTGAATGCGCGCCATAATATCGCCGCCCGCGCTGCTGACATACCGCGAAGGCAGCTTGTTAAGCGCAATCGCAATAATATCGGTACGGCATCTGTCACATTTGCATACGCCGGTTGACTCAATCAAATCATCAAGCTTATATGTAATCAAATCTTCAAGTATGTTTTTAGGTAAGCTTTTCGCAGCCATTCACACTTGCTCCTTTTCGCAAAAGTATATGGTAATTTCTCGATTATTATAGCATATATGATCTTATCATGGAAACTATTATTATTGAAAGCCTATGGAAGCCGCTTTTGGCATTATTCTTAAATCATTTTATAACAAGCTTTTGAAGCGAAGTCAAAGAGAAAAGCTAACAGTCAGACAATGTAATAAAAATCAATTACCATAATACGGATATATTCTATAATACATGAATAAATATTACTATTGGGAGATTCGGCTTTTATGTTATCGGTATATAAACCAACAAGTTTTTAAACAGAGTATATCAATTAAAGGAGGCACTATGGATCTAATGATTCTCGCCCCTGTTGGAGCGGTGGTGTCGTTGCTCTTTGCGGGATCCCTTGCGTTTCGCATCAAGAGTTATTCAACGGGCACCGAGTTAATGACGAAGATTTCCGCTGCGATCAAAAAGGGTGCAAAAGCTTATTTGAAACGCCAATACACAGGAGTCGGCATTTTTTTTGCAGCTATGTTTATCGTTCTGCTCGTTCTTTCATTTTTGGGTTTTGTGAATGCGTTCGTGCCGTTTGCCTTTATAACAGGCGGTTTTTTCTCCGGTATGTCGGGCTTTATCGGTATGAGTATTGCGACTTCGTCAAATTCACGCACTGCCTATGCGGCAAGCGAGAGCCTAAACAAAGGTTTAAGAGTTGCGTTCTTTTCCGGCGGCGTTATGGGTTTTACCGTCGTCGGACTCGGCTTGCTTGACCTGTCTATTTGGTACTACCTGCTCGATCTCGTTTTCGGCCTGGACATCCAAGGAATCACATCGGCAATGTTGACTTTCGGAATGGGTGCTTCGTCAATGGCACTCTTCGCACGTGTCGGCGGCGGTATCTTTACGAAAGCCGCTGATGTTGGTGCTGACCTCGTGGGCAAAGTGGAAGCCGGTATTCCTGAAGATGATCCGAGAAATCCGGCGGTTATTGCCGACAACGTGGGCGACAATGTGGGCGACGTGGCCGGCATGGGCGCAGATCTTTACGAATCGTACGTCGGCTCCATTGTGTCAACAGCTTCATTAGCTGTGGCTGCGAGCCTAGGAATTCAGGGCGTTGTGATTCCGATGGTGATGGCTGCCGTCGGCATTTTGGCATCCATCATCGGCACATTTTTTGTTCGTTCAGGCGAAAAGGCAGAGCAGAAGGTGCTGCTGTCCGCGTTGCGCAGAGGCGTATACGTCAGTTCGGTCTTTATCGTGATTATTGCTTTTTTTCTTGTTTACTTTGTACTCGGGGCGGACAAGATCGGTGTGTTTTTCGCGATACTGTCAGGGCTTGCTGCCGGCATACTGATCGGATTGTTTACTGAATATTTTACGTCGGATACGTATAAGCCCACACGCGGAGTCGCTGATTCGTCTAAGACCGGCCCGGCGACTGTGATTATCAGCGGAATTTCTCTCGGTATGAAATCTACACTAATGCCTATTATCATCATCGGTGCATCTGTTCTTGTGTCATTCTTTGTATCGGGTGGCATTAAAGACTTTAATATGGGTCTGTTCGGGATCGGCCTTTCTGCTGTCGGCATGCTGTCCACACTCGGCATCACGCTCGCAACAGACGCTTACGGGCCGGTTGCAGACAATGCGGGCGGCATCGCCGAGATGAGCCATATGCCTCATGAAGTGCGCGAACGCACGGACGCTCTTGACTCCCTTGGCAACACAACAGCAGCCACGGGGAAGGGGTTCGCAATCGGTTCTGCCGCATTGACAGCGCTTGCGCTAATCGCGTCCTTTATGAATGAGGTTAAGATTTTAAAGCCCGATTTTGTTTTCGCGCTGGATATATTGAATCCTGTGACGTTAACAGGGCTGTTTATCGGCGGTATGCTGCCGTTCCTGTTTTCCGCAATGACGATGAAAGCGGTTGGACGCGCCGCCCAGGGTATTGTGGTTGAGGTTCGGCGTCAGTTCCGTGAAATCGTTGGTTTGATGGAAGGCAAGGCGGAACCGGATTACGCGCGCTGTGTGGATATCTGCACGAGAAGCGCACAGAAGGAAATGATACTTCCGGCACTGACAGCAATCATCTTCCCGGTTACTGTGGGACTCATACTCGGGCCCTATGCCGTAGCGGCGATGCTGGCCGGAGCCACGGTCACTGGCTTTATCCTCGCGATCATGATGGCGAATTCCGGCGGCACCTGGGACAACGCGAAAAAGTATATTGAAGCGGGCAATTATGGCGGAAAGGGCAGCGACTCGCATAAAGCTGCGGTCGTCGGTGACACGGTGGGTGATCCGTTTAAGGATACGTCGGGCCCCTCTATCAACATACTGATCAAGCTGCTGTCGATGGTGTCGATCGTGTTTGCCGGGGTGTTCATCAACGGGAATCTTTTAAGCTTATTCTTCTAAAGCCTATTCAATTAACGATTGATATACAATATGCCCATCATTGACCGCCCATTCAGGCATAGTTATCTGCGAGAGTCCCCAGGCTATCAAAAAAGTGACATGTGTCATTCCATTGGAGCGTAAGCGATCGACTGAGCAGTGAATTGGAACCCATAGTTTAAAGCGTTTTTCCATGGGATGCGTCCCGCTTCGCAGCCCTACGCAACACTCTTCAGCATTGGCATAAGTAGGGGGTTATCGGCAGTCTGAAGGCCATATGGTTATGCCATGGCCTTTTTTTGTAATTTTACTGTTGACAAAAACCTTGTCCGTCAATTATAATCACCTCAATAAAGGCTGTGATGGAGACCAGTAGCCAAAAACCTGCTTCACAGAGAGCCGTCGGTTGGTGCAAGACGGCAGGCAGTATTTGTTGAACTCGCTCCGAAGCCGCTGTACCGAAGCTTTTCAGTAGGCGCAGACGTCGTGACTCAACGTTACACGAGGACGGGCATCATGTTGTGCCCTGATGAGCTGGTGGTTTTTGATTAACCACAAGCAGAGTGGTAACGCGAAGTCTTTCGTCTCTGTACGACGAAGGGCTTTTTTTATTACAAATGCGTCAGCCGGTCGCAAAACAACATGAAATATTAAAAAGATGTTAGAAAAGGAGGCCAAGACATGACAACGATCAAGATTTTTGACACCACATTAAGAGACGGCGAACAGTCGCCCGGGTGCAGCATGAACCTGCAGGAAAAGATTGAGGTGGCGCGTCAGCTCGAGAAGCTCGGCGTTGATGTGATTGAGGCCGGTTTTGCGATCGCATCTCCGGGGGATTTTCAATCGGTTAAGACCATTGCGGAAACGGTAAAGAACGCGCGCGTGGCGAGCTTATCAAGAGCGCTGAAAAAGGACATTGACCGAGCCTATGAGGCGGTGAAGGGGGCGGTCAGCCCGCGGATTCATACGTTTATCGCCACATCGCCGATTCATATGGAATACAAGCTCAAAATGAAGCCGGACGATGTGCTGGCACAGGCTGCGGAGATGGTGAAATACGCGAAATCATTATGCGCGGATGTGGAATTTTCAGCGGAGGATGCGTCAAGAAGCGAACCGGATTTTTTGTACCGCGTGTTTGAAGCGGTGATTGCGGCGGGGGCCACCTGCATCAACGTGCCGGATACCGTGGGCTATTCTATGCCGGAAGAATTCGGTGCTTTAATTAAAGGCGTGAAGGAAAACGTCAGAGGAATTGACAAGGTCGATCTGTCTGTGCACTGCCATAACGATTTGGGCTTGGCGGTGGCGAACTCTCTGGCGGCGATAAGCGCGGGTGCGACACAGGCCGAATGCACAATCAACGGAATTGGCGAGCGTGCCGGAAATGCGGCGCTTGAAGAGATTGTGATGGCGATAGCGACGAGACAGGATTTCTATGGTTTTACGACGAACATAAACACCAAGCAGATTTACAACGCGTCGCGCTTGATTTCCGCGATCACGGGTGTGCCGGTCCAGCCGAATAAAGCCATCGTTGGGAAGAACGCGTTTGCGCATGAAGCGGGCATCCACCAGCACGGCGTGCTGG
>JAEZNC010000060.1 GCA_023441905.1 Bacillota bacterium
GCTTAGGAGGGGTTGCTTTATGGAGATCACGGACATTCGTATCAGGCGGATCGACACCATGGGGAAACTGAAGGCAGTCGTGTCTGTGACTTTCGATGACATGTTTGCCATACACGACATGAAGATCATTGAAGGGCAGAATGGATATTTTATTGCGATGCCATCACGGAGAACACCAAACGGCGAGTATAAAGACATCGCCCATCCGATCAATTCGGCAGCACGATCGCTGATTCAGACAGCCATACTGGAGAAGTTTGAAAGCTTGCCTGAAGACGAAGGCTATGCCTCGTTTCAGGTTTAGCAGCGAAGAGAAATCCCGTCATTATGGCGGGATTTTGTTGTTTATAAGATAAAATCTGAATCTAAACCGCGACGTTCAAAGATACATTATCTACGGGTAATGTGCCCTATCGCCAAAAAACCGACTCTATGTCAGATGAATATCATGCAACTGAAACGCGTTCTTATTGAAGAGAAGGCGGCTCAAAGTACCGAATGAGGTGTTAGATAACGGCTGTCAATACAAACATCCCGTCTGTCACCTTTCAGTAACAGCATGTGGATATTGACTGAGGCCGCTTATTGTCGATTGACACAAAAAAGCAGACACATGATAACATCTGCTTTCAGAGTGTCGATAAACCTCTTGTAACGGGCCCTCTGACTACCCCTGTCGGGGTGGACTGGGTGCTGTCAGCGATAGGTGACCGGGGGATATAAAATGGTTTGAGAACGTCCATTCCCTCCGGCATTTCATGCCATCCTCATTGAAAGGAGGCTTTACAGGTTTAATTAATATAAAAAGCAGACACATGATGATGTCTGCTTTATTCGTACAGCCCTCAATAGCGGGGAATAGGTGTTATTTGAGCCTTGCGAATATCATGCGGCCCGCCGCCGTCTGAATCACACTCGTGACAATCACGGCTGACGGCTTATTGATTTCCCTAATGCCGTCTTCCACCACAATCATCGTCCCGTCATCGAGGTAAGCGATACCCTGGCCGGGTTCCTTGCCGTCCTTGACCACGGTCACCTTCATTTCTTCGCCGGGCAGCACAACGGGCTTCACCGCGTTGCTGAGCTCGTTGATATTGAGCACCGGAACATTTTTTACTGCGGCGACTTTGTTGAGATTATAGTCATTCGTGACCACGATGCCGTCCATTTTCTTCGCGAGGCTTAAAAGCTTCGAGTCGGCGTCGCCGGCTTCTTCCATATCGCCGTGTACAATTTTAACGGGCATATTAAGCTCGGTCTGTATGCGCTTTAACACGTCGAGGCCTCTGCGTCCGCGGTTTCTTTTCAGATCATCCGATGAATCGGCGATATGCCGGAGCTCATCGAGTATAAATTCGGGAATCACAAGAGCGCCCTCAATAATGCCCGTGTTGCAGATATCAAAGATTCTGCCGTCAATGATGACGCTGGTATCAAGCAGCTTGGGCCGTGCCAGAGAATCGTCCTTTTGCTCCTTATCTTCACGGTGACGACGGAAAAAGCCGCCGGTCAGATCGGGACGGTGGCGTACCAGTATGGATATACCGAGATAAACGCAGACGATGGTGATAATCACATTGATGATGCCCGCAATCCACGGGATCATAATGATGCTCGAAATCAGGTCGGATAAAAAGAAAGAAACGATGAGCCCGAGCAGCAGACCCGCGACAGCCGGCAGGATTACCTGCGCAGGCAGCTTTGAAAGGCGTTTGTCGGCCTGCCCTGCCGCATTAAAAATGGCATCCACGATGGGCTTGGAAAGCGCTAAAAAGATGAGGCCCGAAACAACACCCGAAAGTATGAATATCATCAAGCTGACCCAATCAAGCAGCATCGCATACGCATTGACGCCGTTAAGCTTGCTGAGCACTTCAAAAACAAGAACGACGATACCCGGCCCTATAAATAAACCAATTAATATAATAAAAAAGCGTGCAACATTTTTAGCCATCTATTCACCTCGTTCAAAATGCGGATACAATTTGTGCAAAAAAGATTGTGGCTCATTATATCACAAAGAAAATAAGGTTTCATCGTAATCGCCAAAAAAGCTCAAAATGTTTACATTTTACAGGACTTGAGTGATGATCCTTCTGACTTCCTCGTCTTTTTTGTTGCTTGCGAGCGCAAGTTCGGAAACGAGAATCTGCATGGAGGTACCGAGCATTTTCTTCTCGCTGGACGACAGATTTTTTTGGGTTTCTCGCTTTAAGAGGCTTTTAATAACCGATGCAATCTCATAAACATTGCCCGATTTCATCTTTTCAAGATTCTCACGGTTACGTCTGTTCCAATTTGCGGATTCCTCAATGTCATCGTCCGTTTTGAACGATTCAATGATGTGACGGCACTCGTCTGTGGTAATGATATTTCTAAGGCCCGCTTTCTCGGCGTTTTCCACCGGTACGTGAACCTTGATATCGCCATCTGAAAATCTTAACACATAATAACGCTTTTTTTGCTCCAAAAAATCGCGTTCTTCAATCGCTTCGATGTACCCCGCGCCATGCAACGGATATGATATTTTATCGCCCTTATTAAACATTAGATACACCTGCCTCATATAAATATGATATAGCAGGAGGGGGGCTTTGTCAAATGCCCGTCAGCATTAGCAGTAAAGGATGCACATAAAAAGCCTTTGAGAATAATCTATAAAAAGAGCGGTTTTATACGCATTTTGGAGGGATACAGGCATGAAGGAAAAGCAAAGATGCCGGGCAATGGCGGTGATAAAAGGCAGCAGCGCCGTGCCGCAGCTTTCGGGCGTGGTTTGGCTGACGGATTCACCCGCAGGTGTGCGCGTGGAAGCGCGCATCAAAGGCCTGCCGCCTAACGAGACGGGCTTTTACGGTTTTCATCTGCACGAGCGGGGGAATTGCATGCTGCCGGATTTCATGGGCGCAAAGGGGCATTACAATCCGTCGGGAGCGCCGCATCCGCAGCACGCGGGAGATTTTCCGGTGCTGATGGCGACGAGCGCGAACGACGCCTGGCTGTCGTTTGTCACCACGCGCTTTTCGGTCTGCGATGTGATCGGGCGTTCGATTGTGATACACGCGCAGCGGGATGACTATACCTCACAGCCCGCGGGAGATGCGGGTGCGCGGATAGGCTGCGGCATCATACAGGCGATATAGTATAAAATTCAACGACGCGCGGATGCTTGATATGTGCATTTGACACATAGACAAGCCGCTGTCAGAGAAGTTATATATGATAAGGAAACATATTTTGTTTTGGTCACTCATTGTGCCATTGCAGGTAATCTCCTGATGCCAGCCCATTGCGCATGGAGGGCAGTTACGACAGCTTTCTTTTTATTGTGGTGCGTTTGTGCGTGATGATGAAGATGCTCATCTTGGCCAACCGACCGCTACGCGATGCGATCGGGGAAGGTTCACCACGGCTGACATAGGTTTTGATAATGACGATACCGATACCGCATGCTGATTTTCGGGCAACTATTATCGGCAGACCAATCGCGGGCTTCGCGGCCAGACAGAGGGATATTAGTGAATTCGAAAAAGAGTGCGGAGCCGTTATAAATGGGACAGGCTGTCATAGTGATGACACAAATTGTTCACATGACTATAAAAAACTTGTAGGATTAACTTTCCCGTAAATATGATACAATGACATTTAAGAGGTGACTGAAATGAACGGATTGTACGAAGCCACCGCTCTCGCACTGCGATTTTGGTTTTTAATTGTGGCGGTTATTATTGTGCTGGGTGTGACGAGCTTATCCATTAAGGAATACAGGGACAAGCGCATGGTGCTCGATGTGGCGAAAAGCAGCATCGGTTATCTTGCTGTCATCTCGGGCCCTGAGGATGTGATGGGTGAGAATGTGACACTGCTTGAGCAAAACACCATCGGCCGTTCTCGCAATGCCGATATTATGTTTGCCGACAGAAGTGTCGAGAAGGCCCACTCTCAGATATTTATGCGTGAAGACGGTTCGGTTGTGCTGAACCAGCTTGGCCGCGGCGAGGTTACGGTAAACGGCGTACGGCTTAATGGCAGCGTGCTGCTGAAAAGCCGCGATATCGTATGCTTCGGCAACGTCGTGGCAAAAGTGTTTTTAAAGAAAGGATAGCCTATGATCCTGCAAAGACGGGGTGCCGGCGCGATGCTGGCGCTGACGATTTTATTCATACTGTCCGCATGTGCGCTGCTTTCGTTTCGAGAAGGCACGTTTAATATTGAATATGCCATTTTCGGGCTTGGAACATCGCTCATGGTGTTGCTGGCCTATAACCTTGCGGCCCTTATTTTCCGGCACGTGGATCGGATTACGCTCGTCATCTGTTTTTTCCTTGCGAGTGTCGGGTTGGTGATGCTGGCGCGCCTCAACATGGAGACGGCATGGCGTCAGCTTATCTGGGTTGTGATCGGCACGGTCGTTCTTTATATCACCATTGTGATTGTCAAGCGGGCAACCGATTTCGGGCGGCTCAACTACCTAATGATGATCGGCGCGTTCGGGCTCATCGCTTTTTCGTTTTTGTTTGCCAAAACGGTGGGCGGCGCACGCAACTGGGTCAGCATTGCCGGAATATCGTTTCAGCCGAGCGAAATCGCCAAGGTGCTGTACATTATCGTATCCGCTTATTTTTTCGCAGAGCGGCGTGCGACGCTTGCGATCATTGTGTATGCGGGCTTTGCAGGCGCATGCGTGATTACGCTTGTGCTTTCGAATGACCTCGGCGCGGCGCTGCTGTTTGCGGGCACGTTTCTGATCATGTTTTTTGCGGGCACCGGCCGCACGCTGCTGACATTCGCGGGGCTTGGCGTCGCGAGCGCGGGTGCGGTGGCAAGCTATTATATGTTCCCGCACGTCAAGACGCGCGTACAGATCTGGCAGGACCCGTGGAGCTATCACAGAACCCAAGGGTATCAGATTGTTCAGGGGCTGATGGCCATCGCGGCGGGCGGCGCGTTCGGCGCGGGGCTCGGGCTCGGGTACCCCAGCGCGGTGCCCGTCAACACGAGTGACTTTATTTTTGCAGTCATCTGTGAGGAGTTTGGCATCATATTCGGAGCGATACTGATTCTTTTATATCTTGTGTTTATTGTCCGAGGCATGATCATCGCGATGAACGCAGGCAGCCGGTTCGACGCGCTGCTCGTGTTCGGGGCGACATGCATGCTCTCTCTTCAATCGTTCATCATCATCGGCGGTGTGATCAAGTTAATCCCGCTCACGGGCATCACGTTACCGTTTATCAGCGCGGGCGGCAGCTCCATGGTGGCGTGCCTCACGCTTGTGGGCATTATTGAAGGCGTTAATGTGAAGAACGGCGAACGCGACGAGACAGTGATACAGAAGGCGGGAGGTGCGGTCATATGAAAAACGTGCTGAGGCGCAACATACGCACATTGCTGATCGTGTTCTCCGTGATGTTTGCGGGGCTGGCCTTATACCTTGGCGGTGTGGTGGTGATATACGGTGACCGATGGTTTGTGACGCCCTATAACCCGCGCATCCAACAGGTGGAATCGACGGTGGAACCGGGGAGTCTGCTCGACAGGACGGGCCGGAAGCTGATTTATACCAAAGACGATGAGCGCGTGTATCTGAGCGACAGCAGCATGCGCAAGGCCATTTCACATGTGATCGGTGACAGCTTCGGCATGACCTACGGCGCGCAGACGATGTTCGCCAAATACCTTTACGGCTTTGATCAGGATACCATTTCGCGCATCGTCGGGCTCGTATCCGGCGAAGAACGGCGTGGCGGAGACGTGACGCTGACGGTAGACGCGCAGCTTTGCGAAACAGCGCTCCGGGCGCTCGATGATTATAACGGCGCGGTTGTGGTGATGAACTACAAAACGGGCGAAATACTCGCGAGCGCGTCGTCGCCCACGTTTGACCCGGCCGACATGGATAAATTTTTGGAAGGCGGCGGCGAGAGCGAGCTGGTGAACAGGGCGTTTGCGGGACTCTATCCGCCCGGCAGCACATTCAAGCTGATTACGGCGGCGGCGCTTATTGAAAACGGCCTTGCAGGTTTTGAAACAACGTGCACAGGCAGTACACAGATTAGTGGCAAGACGATTGCCTGCACGGGCGAGCACGGCGCGGAAAATCTAGAGGAGGCTATCCAGCACTCTTGCAACGTGTATTTCGCCGAAGCGGCGCAGCAGCTCGGTAAGGAAAAGCTCGCGAATGAAGCGAACAAGTTCCTTTTTAACGCCGACCTGATGTTTAAAGATGTGGTGACGGGGGAGAGCGTATTTGAGACTGCGGATACCGATACGAACCTCGGGTGGTCGGCAATCGGCCAGTATCACGACCTGATCACACCATTGCATGCGTGCATGATCGCGGCGTGCATTGCAAACGACGGCACGATGATGGAACCCAAGCTGCTCGGCAGCGTGACGTACGGTGACACACCATCCTTTATGCTTTCGCCCTCGGCCGCGGCGCATCCGATGAGCGACACGACGCTGTTAAAGCAGATGATGGTGAACGCGGTGAAAAACGGCACCGGCAAAAAGGCCGCCATTAAAGGCATCACAGTGGGCGGCAAAACGGGCACCGCCGAAATCGCGGGCGAGAACGGCAACGAGGAGCACGCGTGGTTTGTGGGCTTCATAGAGGACGAGGACCATCCGCTTGCCATTGCCGTGGTGATGGAAAAAGCGGGCTCGGGCGGCTCGCACGCGGCGCCTGCGGCAAAAAAGGTGCTCCAAAAAGCCATCGATCTGGGATATTGACATGAACGACGAGATCCGTGATAAGCTCAAAACACTGCCCAAAACGCCCGGCGTCTATCTGATGAAAAACGCAGAGGGCAAGGTCATCTATGTGGGCAAGGCGCTTGCGCTAAAAAACCGCGTCAGCAGCTATTTTCAGAATACGCGCAAAGAGCCAAAAACGGCGGCTTTGGTTGCCGAGATCGTCGACTTTGACTATATTCTCACTCAGACGGAGATTGAGGCGCTGATACTCGAATGCAACATGATCAAGCGGTACAGCCCGTACTACAACATCATGCTGCGTGACGACAAGCATTACCCGTATATCCGCATTGATTACAATGAAAAGTTTCCGCGCGTCTGTGTGACGCGCAAGGTAAAAAATGACGGCGCGAAGTATTACGGGCCGTATATCGCGGCGCATATTTTGCACGACGTGCTCGATACCGTGACGCGCGTGTTCCCGATTCGGCTCTGCAAAAAGGAACTGACGAACACGTCAACCGGACGCCCGTGCCTCAACTATGAAATGGGCCGCTGTCTCGCACCGTGCGCGGGCAAGGTCAGCGAGTATGAATACAAGCGCATGGTGGATGAGGTCGCTGATTTTCTTCAGGGCCGTTACAAGGGCCTCGAAAAGCAGCTTCAGGAGGATATGAAGGCGGCATCGGAGAATATGGAGTACGAAAAGGCCGCCGCTATTCGGGACCGTATTCTCGCGTTGCACCGGCTGTTTGAAAAGCAGAAGGCCGGCTTCCCTGACCTCAATGACAAGGATGTGTTCGCCGTTTTCCAAAGCGGCGACGAAGCGGTGGTGCAGGGAATGTTCGTGCGCCATGGCGAGCTCAACCACACGGAGCGTTTCTTTATGAAATGCGCGGGTGAAGCAGAGCCGCAGGTGCTCTCGCATATGATCAAGCAATATTATTCAAGCGTGGACGGCGTCGCGAAACAGATATACTTGAACGTGATGCCCGAAGAAAAGGAATTGATTGAGGAATGGCTCACGCAAAAGCGCGGGTCGCGCGTGGCGCTGCATGTGCCCGAAAAGGGCGATAACAGAAAGCTCACGGATATGGCACTCCAAAACGCGAAGGAAGCGCTCGAACGGCGACTGGCGCGCATTGCGCGCGATTACGACACGACGACCGGCGCGTTGAAAGAGCTGCAAGCTGCGCTCGGCTTTGCGGTGCCGATCGACCGCATGGAATGCTATGATATCTCCAACATACAGGGCACGGATTCCGTCGCATCGATGGTGGTTTTCCGCGGCGGCAAGCCGGAAAAGAAATCGTACCGGCGCTTTCGCATTAAAACGGTGGAAGGTGCCAACGATTTTGCGTCGATGAACGAGGTGCTGACAAGACGTTTGAAAGACGCTTTGCAGGGCAAGCAGGGCTTTGACGAACTGCCGTCGCTGATTATTGTGGACGGCGGCAAGGGGCAGCTTTCTTTTGCGTATGATGCGCTCTGTTCGCTTGGGCTCGAAGACCTTCCGCTCATCAGCCTTGCCAAACGCGAGGAGGAAGTTTTTGTGGTGGGCAAAAGCGAGCCGATCGTGCTGGATAAAAAGAGCCATGCGCTTGGGCTGCTCACACGCATCCGCGATGAAGCGCACCGATTCGCAATCACGTACCACCGGAATCTGCGGCTTAAAAAAGTGGAGGACAGCGCGCTGCTCAAAATCCCGCATGTGGGACCGTCGCGCGTGAAGGCGCTGCTTAAAGCCTTTGAGACAGTGGGAGATATCAAAACGGCGAGCTTCGAGGATATCGCAGCCGTGCCGGGTATGGATATGCGCTCGGCACAGGCGGTTGTGGAATATTTTGAATCCGAGCAAACGTAGATATAAAGCGTATTGCCTCAGCAAGTCATCATGATGTAAACTGGAAGAAAGAGGTTTCGAATGGATCAAGACAAGATTTTCAGCGCTTTATCTGAGAAAATAGAGGACGTGCGCCGCAACGCCCCGATGGCAGAACATACGTCGTTCAAGGTGGGCGGTAACGCCGATATCATGGTGCTGCCCGTCAGCGCCGATGAGGTGCAGCATGTGCTGCTGACGGCGCGGACGATGGAAGTACCGCTGTTTGTGATGGGGCGCGGCACCAATCTGCTCGTGACGAGCAAAGGCATTCGCGGTATTGTGATGAAGCTGGCCGATAACTTCTCGGGTGTGGAAGTCGACGGCGATTGCGTTACAGCCAAAAGCGGCACGCCGTTGGCGGTTTTGGTTCAGGAAGCGATGAAAAAGTCGCTCGGCGGTGCGGAGTTTTTGGGAGGCATCCCGGGTACGGTGGGCGGTGCGGTTTGCATGAATGCGGGTGCTTACGGCGGCGAGATCGGCGATTTTGTTGAGGAAGTGACGTTCGCGACGCCGGCCGGAGCCCTATCGCTCAACAAAATGGAAATGAACTTTGGGTACCGCCGCAGCGTCCTCAGCAGCCTGCCGCTGATTGTGACGGGTGCAACGCTGAGGCTGGTCTCCTGCTGCCGCGAGGAGAGTCTGGAAAAGCTCTGCGCACTCAACGAGAAACGCCGTACAAAGCAGCCGCTCGAATACCCGAGCGCGGGCAGCACGTTTAAGAGGCCCGAGGGGGGCTACGCCGGGACAATGATTGATCAGGCGGGGCTCAAGGG
>JAEZNC010000070.1 GCA_023441905.1 Bacillota bacterium
TCACAGCAGTATACGGGGCTTGAGGGCGTGTTTGTGGACATCAAGGATGTGTTAAAAGACGTGGACGGCATACTCTCGGGCGATTACGACGATACAGAAGAGGACGAATTCCTGTACATCGGTGCCATCGGACAGGATGAGCAGAGGTAGTTTATGCCGGATATAAGCAGAGCATCAGCGGCGAAAGAGAATACGGCAGGCCGGCCGGCCGAAGCCAAGACCGAAGGCAAGATTCAGGTGCGTGTGTTCAGCCTCAAAAACGGTTTGCAGGTGTATGACAAAGCGCTGATGATTCATGTGAAGAACAAAAAGAGCAGCCTGCTGATTATGGAGGATTATCTGCCGATTATCGGCATGGTGGACGGCAGCATCGTGATCTCCTGGGCGGACGACGAAATGACGCTGAGCTGCATCAAGGGGTTTTACTGCCATGAGCACAATTCGTTTTTTCTGCTCCTGAAGGAGAGCTCGAATGTGGACTGACATTGTGCGCGTGCTGATTGATTTTAAGTTTGTCATACTGCTGGCGGTGGCTGCCGGCATCATCATTGCGGCCATTGCCTCACGGCTGACTTTCGACTTGAAATTTGACCAGCGGCGCTGGAAATTCCTCGGTATTTTCGCGGGGCTGCGCACCAATGAGATTGTGTGGATGGCTTTTTTGGCAGCGCGATACGCGTTTATTATTGCCGTTGTGGCTTTTAACTTAAAGCTGACGCTGGCCTACCACGGCTGCTACGCGCTGCTGTGTTTGGGGTGTATGCTGCTGATACCGCGCGCCAAACGAGCCGCGCTTGATTTTGTGAACAGTGTGGTGGTGTACGCGTCGCTGATGGTGACCAACATGCTGCACAGCTATTATCTCGTGGGCCGTCCGGATGTGTTTGTGCTCGTGATTTCGCTGCTGCTCGCGGTGTTTTTGGTAGTCTACACCACATATTTTTTGTTGAAGGATTTGGCGGAGATGCTTCGTGACAGAAAACGCTCAGAGGTTAGCAAATGAGTATAACAGACAGAATAAAAAAACGCGAAGGAAATGAAAAGAAACGAAAAGTATCTCTTACAATACTGCTTGTCGCGGCGGGTGTTGTGATTGTGGGCGTGACTGCGGTGCTGCTCATCATTTTAAACACGAAGAAGATTGACGGTAGTATCTATTTTTATGACACGGGTGTGAAATTTGAACAGCAGGGCGCTGTTATTAAAAATGATGAGGAAAACGGCGTCTATTTGGAGAGCAACGGCAATAAGGGAATGGAAAAACTGCCGCTTTCGAGCGTACCACTCTATTATGCCGATCAGCAAAGAATATTTGTACCGGCAGACTGCACAATCAACATCCCCTCTGAGCGAAAAGCGGCCAGAATCGCGAGGTTCACCGAGTTTGAGAACAGACAGGGGTCTCTCTTCGCGCTGGCGGGCAATGCAGAATACGGCATTAACGAAGGCTTTTTGTACGATGGGAAAAGCACATACATTTTTCTTGACGATATGACGGTGTCGTGGAACGGCGAAGCGGTCGATATGCCGGCGCTTTCCTATGCAATCGTCGTTTATAACCAGCGTATCGAGCTTTATCCTTTCGGCGGCGATCCGATTGTGGAGCAGACGGGACTGACAAACGTGACGGCCCACGCGGACAAGGGCTATTCAATCGATTTGGGGGCGTGCATACTGACAAACGCGGAAGGTTTTGAATCCTTGCTGATATCGGAGCCATCGCTGATGGAGCCGTTTACCGGCGAGTAAGGGTGCCCACGGCAACTGCAGATAGACGATATACTTTTTTTCATTCCGAGTGTAGTAACAGAAGGGCTTCTGGCTTAACAGGAAAACTTCTATCAGCGAAATCAGTTGCTTGGCTTCATCGCAGACATCCTGCGTCATCCGTACGACAAAGAACGGGAATCTGCCATAAGCGGTTATTCTATCCGCTGTCATGCGGAAAGCGCATCGCCAAGAGACTTCGTAAGCGGAAAGAATGCGTGCCAGGCTTTGGGCCGTTCCGCAGCGGACTGGATACTAAAAATGAGTGACTTTCCCTGGTAGAGACATACGTCACTTTTTTAATAACCTTGAAGCGACGCTTGCGGCGCTGAAATTGCCGGGGAGCAGGAGGGCCATTTGAAAAAAATCATCATACTTGCGGTCGTCATCGTGGCGGTTCTGGCGTTTTTCCTCCTCAATCAGCTGGCAAGCTTCGGCGTGCTCGAAGAGGACGCCTACGCCATTACGGACGATGCAGTGACCAAAAACCTAAAAAGCGATACGATTGACCCGGCCCAATACACCATCGCGCTAAAGAAATTTAACGCGCTTGATGAGGTGTATAAAAACGCGAGCCAGCTAGCTCTGGGTGAAGACAAAACAGCGATCAATCAGAGCTTTCCGCTATACGTGAAAAACGCGTCCGCCATCCTCACGGTCGGCGGCGATGCCAAGCTCATCAATACCGAATTCAACAGCGTGGACAGCTATTACGGCCTTTACGTCAGCGGCGGCACGTCCTTCAATTCCGACGGGCAGCTTGCTGACTTTGATGATTTCATTTTGCTCAGTTTGCCCAACGGCCTGTATATGAACGTGAAGGGCATGACGATTCAGGGCCCGAGCGGCGCTGTGACCGTTGCGCTCAACAGTATTGCGGCCTTTAAAAGTGATTCGGTCTCTTTTTATCAGCCAAACGGTGATACGCTCGTGTACGGCAGTGTGACGGGGCTCGATGAAGATTCGTGGATACAAATCGGTACCGACACGTACAATTACTATGATTTTTTAAAGCGTCTCGGCTTGATGCAGGATGCGCTGCCGCCTGTTCCCACACCCACGCCGGTCATTATATCCGCGCAGCCGGTGCCTCTGCCAACGCCCGAGCCTTCCGAGGTGATGGAAAAACCCGAGGACCCAATTCCGCCGAACGATGAATTGGGAGACTCTTTGCCGCCGGGTTACGTGAAACCCGAGGTCACGTGCGGTGAGCTGACACCGTACGTTTACGGCGTGAAGACCGCGGTGACGGTAAAAGACACTGCGGGCCGAATCAAAAACGGCGTGCGTTTTGAGTTTTACCGCAACGGGACAGAGCTCTTCTGGAGAAAAGCCGTGTCGTCCACAGGCGATGTGGATATCACGCCGCTGCCGCCCGATACATCCTTCCGAGTGGTTTGTCTGTTCAGCTATTTTGATGAGAAAAACAGGCTTGTGGAAGAAGTGGTGCGCGAGCAGACGATAAAAACGCGTCCGCTTTCTGACCTTGCACCGATGGAGCTTTCATTTGAAAACGGCGCGCTCTTCTACAACAAGATACAGATAAAAGATCTAAAATTTGCCGGTAGCCCCGAGATGACGGGTAAGGACACCGTGCTGTATGTGAGCAAGATCAATGTCAAAATCGGCGACAGCGTATTCAGCCTGGACAGCGCTTCACTTAAGTCGATGAAATCGGGCACGGCGGTCACATACGATTCGCCGACGGCACTCAAATCGGCAACGGAGTATGACTACACGCTGACCTGTGAGGATCGGTACGGCAACGAGCTGCCGCTCAGCAAACCCGCCGCAGGGAAAACGGCCACCTGCAAGATACCCCCCAAAGCGACGCTGACGCTGCTGGACAAATCCGTGCAGACGAATCAGACGCAGATTCTGATTACCAATACGGATGCCGCGCAAATACAAAACTGCCGGCTGCTCATTTTCGATGAACTGACGGGCTATCAGGTGGCATTCAGCGCGGACGACGGCACCACCGTATCCGCACCGGCCACAACATATGCTTTTGACAAAGCGGGCATCACGGTGAAGCTGCCCGATCTGCCGCTCAATACCGCGCTCAAGCTCATCGTGCTCTGCGATTACGATATCGCCGACGGCAACG
>JAEZNC010000079.1 GCA_023441905.1 Bacillota bacterium
TCACATTAAATCGGCTCAGTCGGCGCGGCTTTAAACACGAGCAGCTTGTTGCCCGCAAAGTTAACGGAAAATGAAAACACGGTCGCGACAAGCTTCGCCACAATATTCGGCAAGCCGTAAAGATCGCCGAGAATGTAGACCGCGAGCGTATTGACACCGAGCGACGCGAGGTTCACAAAGATGAATTTTAAGAAGTCAAACGATACGAAAACTGGATGAATGGTTCTATTCTTAAGCCGGATATTGTACTTGCTGAAGAACTTGAGCTTCATCTTAAACGTCCAGTAACGGTTCAAAAGAAAGCTGTTGATCACACCGCATGAATAAGAAATAATATTGCTGAGTACCAGCGGCCACCCGAGCACCACGTTAAGCAGCGTGAGGACGCCGTAATCCACGAGGAAATTGACGACGCCCACCACGATAAATTTTATGAAATGACCAATGCTTGTTTTGTGTTTTTGATACAGCTTTTTTAGCACTTTTTTCTCCTCAATAGAACGGCCATGTCGGCAGCCAGCGCAGGAACGTATCCGAATACGCTTTATCAACCACCGTGCCGGTTGTGACGGGATAGAACATCACAAACAGCACGAGACAGGCACCGATGTAAATGAACACCGCTTTCTTGCCGTGCTTCGTGCGCTCAATCAGGTATTTGGCGAGCACCGTCATCAGCAGCAGCAGGAACGGCACCGTCGCGAAATAGTGATAGATATAGACCTCTCGTGAAATCAATACCCAGGGCAGGTACTGCGACAGCGCCGCGATCGTCAGGAACAGCGTCCGCCTGCCGAACCGCCCCTTGCATATGCGGATCACGATGAGCGCGATAACCGCGGCAATGCCGCCCCACCAGATCAGCGGGTTGCCCATCGAGGACATCGACGACATCGTCCCGTCTGTATATCCCTTACCCTGGAAGAAGAACACGGGGCGCACGTTAAGCGGCCATAAATACCACGGCGACGAAAACGGATGCACATGATCCGGGTTCAGCGTGCTGTGGTAATGGAACATGTATTCCTGATTTTTGAGCACATCTGCAAACGTATAGGCGTCCCCGCCCTGCACCGTCATATAAGGAATGTACGACAGCAGATAAATGATAAGCGGCACGACAATGAAAAACAGTACGCACCAAAGAAGCGTGATAAACGTCTTTCTGTAATAGCCGTTACTGACCGACGTGAGAAATTCGCGCCGGCCTGCGTCCATTCCCTCCGCGCTCGGGTCAGAGAGTGCCTGCCGCGCATACCGGTATTCGCGGCCGCGTTTGAATATCTGAATGAAAAACAATGTCGCAAGCCCTGCGCCCGCATAGAGACAGAGCCACTTGGTCGCCGCGCCGAGGCCGAAAGCCACGCCGCAAAGCGCGAGCGGCAGCAGCGACTTTTTGAGCGGCTGACGGTTGTAGTTTGTTTCGGTGTACATGTACATAAAAAGGTACATGAGCATAATAAAGAATATGCTGTAGCTGTCGATCGTCGCGATGCGCGTTTGCGTGTAATGCATAAAATCGAGGGCAAAAAGCGCGGTCGGTATAAACGCGTAAAGCGTTTTTTTAAATATCCGTTTCGCGAAAACATACATAAGCGGCAGCATGAGCACACCGAACAGCGTCCCCATCACGCGCCACCCGAACGGGTTCATGCCGAAAATACGGATGCCGATGCCGAGTATGATTTTTCCGAGCGGCGGATGCGTGATTTCGTACGGCTTGATGTGGTTGATGTTCTCATAGGCCGTCCGCGCGTGGTACACCTCATCAAAGTACATTTCTGTCATGTAATAGGTGCGCTGCGGCACATACTGCTGTTCATCAAACATATACGTAGCCGAATTGCCGCGCTCCGCGTCGGGGTTGGTGTTCTTAGCCGATTTGATCGGAACCGCATTGCCGTCCGCATCACAAAAGCCCATTTCGAGCATACGCAAGCCGGGCTCGTCCACCGTGATCGACACATACTTCGCGGTAAAGCTCGTGTCATAGAACTCCCACTCGTACATATTCGTGGCCTTGTGCTCCACCGTGAGCGGCTTCTGTGTTGTTTCTGTCGTCCCGTCGTCGAGTGTTTCCGTCACGTCTGTGATCGCCGGAATGTAACCTTCTCCGTCTTCCGAATAAAAGATCGAAAACGTGCCCGTTCCGAGCGACGCAAAATAGCGCATGCTCGAAATGTCTTCGGGCTGCTCAAACTCCACAACGATTTCGTCGCCATCCATGCTGTAATAAGTCTCGGGAATTTGCGTTGACCCAAGGTTCGTAAACGCGACCACCGAATAAATCAGCGTTACCGCCAGCATCACAAGCCAGTCAATCCGCGTCATGTGCGTCGCTTCGTGTTTGTCAAAAAGCCGCCTGCGCGCATGCTTTTGCCATTCAATTCTCTTATCTTTCATTGCTTTATCCTATCTTATCCTTTGAGCGGGGCTTTTAATCAGCACACCGCTGCTGGCAAGTTTTTTAATCGTCATCATCATATAAATAATATAAAGCAGCACATTTGCGCCCGATATCAGCAGTGTCGGCAGCTCGGGCGTCATCACAGAATCGGCATAGAGTACCACCATCTGATTGAGCAGAGCCGTCATAGTGAACGCCGCCGCGAAAAACAGCGTCGCGGAATCCCGTGAATACACATAAGCCAGCAGCAGCAGCAGACAGGCAAGCATAATATACCGGTCGTGCATGGCATGGGCCAGCATGAACACCGAAACGATCAAAAATCCCGCGATGTCAAACAGCCGCCCCTGCTCCCTTGAGCGCCACTGCAAGAATACCACCAAAACACATATAATGACAATAAAAATGATTCCCCACGTCTGATAAGTGAAAAACCAGAGCGGGGCGTTAAACGGCTTCCAGTTGCCGCCGGTCAGCGCAAAAAGGTTATATGCATTGATTGTCGCAAATTGATACGAATCCACCGTCCCCGCATATTTGTGAAAGATCCAGTCAATTGGTTGACTGCCCGTAAACGGCAGCACGCCGAGCACAAAAACCGCCGCGCCGATCGCTGCGCCGCCAAGCAGACCCAGCACACCGTGCTTAAGACGATTCGGTTTGAAAAGCGAATACACATAATACAGCCCCACCACGGGCAGCAATATCACAGCCTGCGGCTTAATCAGCAGCGCAAGGGCAAAAAAAGCCGCGCCGAGCCACGGGTTATCTTTCCTTAAATAATAAATCACAAGGACGGCGAACAGCG
The DNA here is from genome assembly GCA_023441905.1 of Bacillota bacterium. GTDB lineage: Bacteria > Bacillota > Clostridia > Christensenellales > SZUA-584 > SZUA-584. Next base: position 3,216 of record JAEZNC010000079.1, read on the forward strand.
CAAAAAACGCGTCCACCTGGCCCCATACGCTGCTGTTGAAAAAAAACGCGGGATTGAAGAGCACGAACGCCGAGCAGAGCAACGCAAACGTTTTTCCCATCTGCTTTCTCGCGGTTTTGAACACAAGAACGGCGGTAATCACCTCTGCCGCGATTGACGGCAGTTTGATAATCAGCGTAAACAAAGTGCCCATCGCGTTGATGGAAAAGAGCTCTCGAACCAGGCCCAGCACCCAAAGAACATAAATATAGCCCGGCGGATAATCCGCGAACATGTCTGATGTGTAAAAGTTGGCGGGACCTCTTTCGTATACCGCAATCGCCCAGCCTTTAAAACAACCGATATCCGACGAGTAACCCTCAAAAACGGCTGCCGCAATCAAGCGGACCGCCACCGCCAGCACAGCCATCAATATAAAAGATGGCCACGGCGACGCATCGTCCTCCGCAAGCGCCGAGCGAACATTGAGCAGCACGCATACAATAATGAAAATCACTGAAACCACGATGGTCAGAACAGTGGCAAGAACCGTTTCGGAAGGTGATGCGTAAGACGGCTTAAACGCATCGTCCGCAAAGGCTGTGCCCAAAGGCAATGAAGCCAGCAATATCGCCAGTATTAAAAGAATGCCTATCCTTTTCATCGTTCCCCTGTGTCTTCTGTAAACTCAAAAGCGTACTTAATATGGTTTATTTTGTCGCTCACGACCTCTATTATATCAAATCTCATGCTTTCATCAATGCAATTTTTTCTGTAGGCGTAATCGAGCGCCGCGCGGCAGATACGCCGCCGCTTGCTAAAGTCAACCGCTTCGGCGGGCGTGCCAAAACGGCTCTGCGACCGCGTTTTCACCTCGCAGAACACAACGGTTTTGCCGTCCCTGAAAATAATATCAACCTCGCCGCCGCGAATGCAGTAGTTTCTTTCGAGTATAGTGCAGCCTTGCTTTTCAATGTACGCCGCCGCCCGCTCCTCGCCGCGGTCGCCCCGCTGCCGCATATTCATCCGATCAGCTTCTTTAAAAAAGACATTCGGTGAATGTCACACACGCCGAGCTCTCTGATCGATTCGCAGTGCTGCTTCGTGCCGTAGCCCTTGTGCGTTTCAAAGCCGTAGCCCGGGTATTGGCGGCCAAAATCACGCATCATACGGTCCCGCGTCACCTTGGCGACAATCGACGCCGCCGCGATGCTGTAGCACAGCGCGTCTCCGCCCGTGATCTCTTCATACGGGCAGTCCGTATCGATGCCGCCGATACGGTCGGAAAAAACAAAATCAGGCTTGATGGACAGCCCTGATATGGCCTGCGCAAAAGCACGTTTTGCCGCGTTGAGTATATTGATTTCATCAATGAGTCCGCTGTCCGCGATGCCGACGGCATAACAGAGCGCCTGATCGGTGATCTGCTCATAAAGCGCTTCGCGTTTTTTCTCGCTGAGCTTCTTCGAGTCGTTCACGCCCGCAATCAGGCAGCCGCGCGGCATAATCACGGCCGCCGCGATGCACGGCCCCGCGAGCGGGCCGCGGCCTGCTTCGTCAATACCCGCGACGAGCTTTCCGGATTCCCAGAACGGCTTCTCATATCGGCACATGGCGGTCAGTCTTATCAGTTCCTCACTGTCCATCGTCGTCACAGCGTTCGAGCGTGATGCGCCCGAGGCGTCCTCCTCTGAATTCGTCGAGCAGCACCTTTGCGCCGCGCTGCGTATCCGGTTCACCCTGTTTTATCAAAAACCCTCTCTTGCGGCAAAGCGCGTCTAGCACCTCATGCGCCGCGCCGTCCTCGTCTATCGCGTACCGTGCCGCGATGGCGCCCGGCTTTGCACTTTTCAGCATATCAATCAGCGCCACAGCGAGCGCCGTTTCGTCGAGTATTTCCTGTTTTAAGCTGCCGAGCGCCGCGATCTTTGCGGCAACTTCCTGCGATTCGATTTTGGGCCAGAGCAGCCCCGGCGAATCGAGCAGCTCGAGATTATCCGAAAGCTTAACCCATTGCAGCCCGCGCGTGACGCCCGGTTTATCGCCTTCTTTGGCGCTTTTGCGCCCCACAAGGCGGTTGATGATGGCCGATTTGCCCACATTGGGCACGCCCGCCACCAGCACGCGTATGGTTTTTTTTACGCCCTTCTGCGCGTATTTTTCAATAACCGGTGCGCCGGCTTTGCTGATGGCGCCGAGCAATGTGCCTTTGCTGTCGCGCATGGCGTTGAAATTGATCGCGTTTCCGAACTGCTTTTTATAATAGTCCGTCCAGAGCTTCGTCTGATGCTCGTCGGCGAGGTCACTTTTATTCAGCACCACAATGCAGATTTTGCCCGAGAGCAGCTCTAATAAATCGGGGCTTAGTGTGCTTTTGGGCGCGCGCGCGTCCACAGCGATGACAGCCACGTTGATGAGCTTGAGTTTTTCACCGATCTGCCGGCGGGATTTGGCCATATGGCCCGGATACCATTGTATGTCCATCTTTCGTTCCATTCATGTGACTTAATCAGCAGGTTTTAACGTCAGCTGCCTTTTTGTGAGTATAACATAAAAAGATCGATATTAAAAACATTTGTCAGCACTGTGATCTGTAGCCTTGATGAATCGCACTGTGACCCAATGACACATACGCTGCCGGGAGTTTTGAAAGGCAACAAAAAAGAGCCGGTAAACCGACTCCTTCGTTGTTATCTTGTTTCCTTAAGTTTGGCGGCTTTACCGGCTCTGTCACGCAGATAGTAAAGCTTAGACCGTCTGACCTTGCTGTGACGCATCACTTCGATGCTTGCAATCTTTGGCGAATGAATGGGGAACGTTCTTTCCACACCGATACCGAAAGACACGCGGCGAACAGTGATCGTCTCCTTAATGCCGCCGTTCTTCCTCGCGATGACGTAGCCTTCGAAAGCCTGAAGACGCTCTCTTGTTCCTTCAATAACCTTGACAGACACCTTCACGACATCGCCGATTTTAATTTCAGGCAGATCGGTGCGCAGGTGTTCCTGTTCGATGGCTCTGATAATCTGGCTCATGCTGATTCCTCCTCCCAGTATAGGTGTTCTTAACCGGCTTACAAAATGCGGACAGCGGACCACCCTAAATCAACCCTGAGATTATACCATAGCAAAATACGTGCTGACAAGAAAAAAATTCGATGATACCCATTGTTTTTAATCATTTTAAGCTCTTTCTTGACGTGATGGCAATTATATGCTTTAATCTTAGCAGCGCCAACGTCATCGGCACGAAGCCGATGAGGCAACAAACGGGGGCGCGTCTATGCAATGATACCATGAAGGTATCCGCTTTCCAACAGGAGAGCCGATTCTTTTATGGTATTTTTATTTTTTCGGAGGTTACCAGAATGAATTCATCATCCACTAAAAAACTCGTGCTGGCGGCGATGTTCCTCGCACTGGCGCTGCTGCTCCCTTTTTTAACCGGGCAGATTCCCGAAATCGGCAGCATGTTGCTCCCGATGCATATTCCCGTGCTGCTCTGCGGTTTTTTCTGCGGCTGGCCATACGGTCTTGCCGTAGGCGTTATCTCGCCGCTTCTCAGAAGCTTGCTTTTTGGGATGCCCCCCATGTACCCCACTGCGGTGGCTATGGCTTTTGAGCTCGCGATATACGGCCTGATGACAGGGCTGCTCTATAAGCG
>JAEZNC010000032.1 GCA_023441905.1 Bacillota bacterium
GGCACCATGGTGAAGCAGCTGACGCAGAACGCAACAATCAAAGAAATCGAAGAAGCGGGAATGGCTGCTTATTTTACGGATCACGATAAGGCCATTTATCCGGCAAGTGCGGCGGGTGTGCCGTTCACAGCGGCCTATATACAATCCAAGGGAGATCCCATCACTGACTTGACTGAGGATTTGGCGGCGGAACAGAAAGCACGCTCCACATATGAATATTTGTTGACTCAGGCGGATGACCCGGATGTGATTGAGCCGTTAAGATTCCTGCGTGAAAGGGAGATTGTGCATTTTCAGCGTTTTGGCGAATCGCTGCGGCTCGTTCAGGATTACCTTGCAAACAAAAAGAGATTCAGCATGGGCAATATGGGTAAGATGAAATAGATTTTATACTTTAAGGGTGCAGTTCAATGCTGCATCCTTTTTTATACTGAGAACTCCGCATTTTTTTATTTCCAAAACATTCAACAAAAAAAGCCTTTTGCGTAATATAAAAAGAAACATGAGACTCACGAAGAACGAAGTTGATGAGTCTAATAACTATGGGAAGGTGGTGACACAATGGTCAATAATAAAATGATGAATAGCCGGGAACGCACATACGAATACGATGGCAGCAAGAAAAACGGGAACCTCACGAGAACGCCCGGAAGGTCGGCGGACAGACCGATGGACAGACCGATGGATATACCTCCGATAGATCAATTTACGGGGGAAAGCGTGATGCCGTCAGATTCACTATTGGTTCCTCTCGTACCGGCCTCCGGCATGCAGACAGCAGCGAACATAAGCCCAAAACATTCTCAAGGGTATCTTAAAGAACATATCGGTCAAAACGTACGCGTCGAATTCCTCATCGGTTCGGAGGGCGCTTTGATTGACAGAACAGGCAGGCTCGTTGAAGTGGGTGAAGACTATATCGTCCTGCAGCCGTTCGGTACGGATGATCTGCTCATGTGTGATTTGTTTTCCATCAAATTCGCAACCTTCAGCCGGTAGCAGCGAAAGCCTATAACGGATAGTGTTGTAGGCTTTTTTTATACCTTGTCGGATTGATAGACGATTTGCCCGTTGATAATCGTGTAGAGGCAGTTGGTAAAGGTCTCCATGGGGTTGCCGTCAAAAATGGCGATATCCGCATCCTTTCCGGGCGCGAGGCTGCCGACCCGATCCGATACGTTGCATATCTGTGCGGCGTTGATCGTGATGGCCTTGAGTCCTTCGTCTATTCCCAGCCCTTCTTTGGCAGCCAATCCGGCGCATAAGGGCAAATACTGTATCAGAGAGACGGGATGATCCGTGGTGATTGCCACCTTGACACCGGCATGATGCAAAACACCTGCTGTTTTAAAATCGGCATACTGAACCTCAATTTTGTTTCTGGAGGCAAGGCTCGGGCCGACAATGGCAGGAAAGCCGGATTCTTTAATAGCCGAATCAATCAGATGGCCTTCGGTGCAATGGTCAAGCGTTATATTAAGGTCAAACAGCTTGGCGATTCGGATGGCTGTTAATATGTCATATGCACGGTGAACATGGGCTTTAAGCGGTATCTCCCTGCGAAACACGGGCAGCCAACATTCTCGCCGCGGATTTTCTTCAAATGGTTCGTTATTTTCTTCAGCGGCTTTCTTTTGCTGATAATAAGCCTGTGCGTAAAACAGCTCTTCACGCAGCATGGCCCCGATGGACATGCGTGTGGACGGCATCAGATTATTGCCGCCATAGTTCTTTTTCGGGTTTTCTCCGAATGCAATCTTCATGGCAGCCGGTTCCATGACGATCATATCATCGAGCTTGCGTCCGTCTGTTTTGATGAACGCAAACTGCCCGCCCACAACATTGGAACTGCCGGGGCCGATCATAGCAGATGTAATACCCGCTTTGATGGCGTTGTGAAATGCGGCATCCATCGGGTTGATCGCGTCGATCGCTTTGATATAAGGCGTAATCGGCATCGTCACCTCATTGCTGTCGTCACCGTCCATTCCCACCTTTTCTTCCGAAACGCCCATATGGCAGTGGGCTTCAATGAGCCCCGGCATCACCCAGCATCCTTGAGCCTCAATTTCATTTCCGTCAGCATTTCTGGATGCATCAATCGTTTCGCTTACGTCATCAATGATTTTCCCGTTGACCAGAACACATCCGTTCTCATAGTTAATCCCGTTCATTGTGAAAATTTTACCGTTTTTTATTAGCATTAAATTCACTCCCTTGAGATTAATTCAAAACATTCTTTGAATAGCGTACCCCTGAAAAGAAAATAATAATCTTAAGAAATGAGTAAAGGAGAAGGGATTATGAATAACAATCAGAACGACCAAAACTGCAGGAACAACCAGAATAACCGGCAGAACGACCAGCGAAACAACCAGAACAACCGGCAGAACGACCAAAGAAACAATCAGAACAATCGTCAGAACGACCAGAGAAACAACCAGAACAATCGTCAAAATGACCGTTAAAACAGCGATATTAAACGGATATTTATTGGGATGTTGCCTTAAGTAACATCCCGCTGTTTTAATTAGGATTCGTAAATTGCGGCGGCTGGGGATTACTCGGTGCGAAGTACTGCCCGCCGGGTGATGACAGGTCAAAATAAAGCTTTGAATCGCCCGTGACACCCCAGTCCTTCAGCGAACCGGTGTCTTTAACCCGATTGAACGCTTCGCGGAACATCGTGTTATGCGCTTCCTCACGGTTTAGCAGAAAATCAATGGTCTCACGAACGCCCTTGTCGTTAATCTGTCGATACAGATATTGATAAACCACTTTGGCACGTTCTTCTGCGGCTATATCGGATAATATGTCTGCCGCGAGATCGCCTGTGGATTCAATATAGGCACCCGTCCAGGGATATCCCGATGCGTTGGTGAGCCCGGGAACCAAGCCTGTTTGCACATGGGCCTGTATATTGCCGATATCCGCATTGGCTGCGTCGATCGTATGCCCGTTGAGAAGATTGACGGTTTCCGCCACCATCTCCATATGGCTGAGTTCTTCGGAAGCCACGTCAAGAAACAGATCTTTGATTTGCGGGTCGTTAATGCGAAAGCTTTGAGACATATACTGCATGGCTGCCTTGAGCTCGCCGTGAGCGCCGCCGAGTTGTTCCTGCATCATCGCGGCGTAATTCGGGTTGGGCGCATCCACTTTAACAGGAAAAAGCATCTGTTTTTCGTGTTTAAACATGAGTAATCCTCCATTTTGTTTAATTCAGTTAGTATTGTCTTCAAAAAGATCATTTGTATGCTGATTATTTTGATATTGCTAAAAACTGCGCAGTAAAGCGCAATCAATCTCACACCATCACAAGATTCATACGGAAGCGGGCAAGATATATTATGAATTTTTCTATCTGTTGCCCAATGCTCTGCTCTGTGCTTATGATGACTTTTTTTCAGTAAAGATGGTGAAAATGTTTACGTAATTCAATTGGATTGATGGTCACGCAGCTATTTTGAAAAGGAAATAGATAGCTATAAGGTGCTTGTTTAATCATTTGTATCTGTCTCGTTGATCAATTAAACCCATTTGATATGCTCGGAATAAAAAGGAGCGGGATTTGAAAGGGATTGACTTAAAAGCCGGAATGGGATGTGCGTGTAAAATCGAATCTCAGACGCTGCGTGCCGTGCTCGATACAAAATCCTCAAGTTGCCGGATAAAAATCTGCTGATGGGTTTGATACCGCCGATGATGGCAGGATTCTTTTCATGCCGATGACCGAAAAACCATATATTTTCGGGCACATTGCAGCCGCCAACGCGCTGAGCGATATATCGACAGTCTGAAACCGTCACGCGGATTGACGGCTGCATCGATGCTTTTTCACTGTCCTCGCAAACGAACATTGCAATGCGGCCATGCAGCGGATAGAAATGATCAATCGGCCTGTGACCAATGGCCATGAAACTGATCGTCGATCAACGCGATTTCATGTGTGCGAGTGAGCCTCCGTTTTTTACGAGCAGTATTTCGCTGATGATGCTGAGGGCCACCTCGGCGGGCTGCCCGCCGCCCAGCGCGAGCCCGATGGGGGAATAGACGGCGTCGAGCAGCTGCTGTGAAATACCCTTTTCGAGCAGATTGCCCATCATCACCTTCACCTTGTTGCGGCTGCCGATCACGCCGATATAGCGCGGCTCTTTTTGTATGAGATGATATAGCGCGATTTCGTCGCATTTGTGTCCTCGCGTCGCGATCACGACATACGTGGAATCGGGCGCAAACGCAAGCTTTTCGCATTCGTCGCCGATATCGCCGACGATCACGGCTTTGGCCTCCGGATATTGCTGAGGTGAGGCGACCTCAACTCTGTCGTCAATCGTCACCACGTCGTAGCCCAAAATGCGGGCATACTGATAAACGGCATGCCCGACATGCCCCGCGCCGACGAGCACAATCAGTGTGGGCGGGGTGTAAACCTTGATGAATATCTCCACCTGACCGCCGCATTCCATGCCGAGATCCTTTTTAAGATCGAACGAAACGGACTGGCTTAAGCCGTGGCTGATGCTTTCCTTGGCTTTTTCGATTGAGACATATTCAAGATTCCCACCGCCGACAGTCCCGCCGATGTTCCCCGTGTAATCCACGAGCATATCCTTGCCGACCTCGGCAGGGGTGGAACCGCAGGCGGCTGTGACCGTTACGAGAGCGACTGTTTTGTTTTGTTTGATCAGTTCGGGTATGCGTTCAATCAGCATGGTTGATCTCCTTTTAAGAAATGGTTGATGGCAAAAAGCGTGCCGAATCCGATCATGCGCGCTTTGTCGGAAATCGAGAAGCAATGATCGTACACGTCACGCGGATCGACATCCGCGGTTTTGAAGCCTTCCGTCACCTCATAGCCGTCGCGGATCAGGCCGCGCAGTATACCGGCTATCTTTGACTTTACGGGCGCGCCGTCCACATCGGCGATGATCTCATCGGGCTGCACATGATCGCCGATTTTTTTATGGCAGCGGATGATGCCGGCTTTGGGGGCATAAATCACGCGCTCGTGCGAATAGCCGCCGATCATGCCCGGGACGCCGGTATTGGGCTTCGCGCAGCCGTTCAATATCATGCGCCCCAATTCATGACCGCGCGCCGTTTCCACCACCGCGTGGACATCCTCGCCGGCACAAAAGCCGGGACCAAGCCCGATCACGATGGGGGCCATCGTCTTCGTTGTCCCAAGATTCTTTTTGGCGATAATCGCGTCTACAACGATATCCGGCTTTATTTCATTTATTATGTCGCTTGTGGGGTCAACAAGAACCGGAACATAGCCAATATTGTATGTCTTGACGATATCGGCCTCATAGTCGCAGCGGGCTGCCGTGATGTCTTCAACAGTGGCCATGCCGTCGTAAACCGCTTCGCTCAGTGCCACCGTCCGCCGGATGGCCGACGGTTTTTCGATCTCCGTCGCGATCACCTGAAACCCAAAGTGCTTGAGTATATATATCACACCGGTGGCCAAATCGCCCGCGCCTCGGACGACAACGAATTTATTCTTCATAGACATCCTTCCATATAAGCTGCGTAAAATTCGGGAAACCAGTTTGTTTCACGGCTGGTCGTTAATATCGGCACTGGCACGTTTTGAATAACGGCCTTGACTTCATCCATATCGGCACTGTCGATTGCATCGGATTTATTGAGAAAGACTATTCTTTTCGATTCTGGTGGCGCGCCGCGAAAAAGGCCGTGTGGATGGCAAATCAAGCGGGCCAAGTGCTGCACTGTGATGATATCGCCAAGCTGCGATGCTGTGATATCCGCGAAAAGAGGTGCACGGTGCACATACTCGTCACCGATGGGTTTTCCGAGGCAATCGAACCCGATCACGCCGATGACGATATAGGTATGAAGCGGGTAGACAGGCTCTGTATCGTTAGGGGCTTTGACCGGTTTACCGGCAGCACCGTCCGCTTCCACAACAATGTGATCGAAATAGGGCGGTATCCTTGCAA
>JAEZNC010000244.1 GCA_023441905.1 Bacillota bacterium
GACTTGCCATGCATGCGATGTTTAAGGGCACCATCAGCTTCGGGCTGGTGAGCATCCCAATCAAAATGTTCGCCGCGACGGAGGAAAAGGATATTCGTTTCCGCTCGATCCATAAAAAGTGCCACACGCCCATCAAATACAAAAAGGTCTGCCCGATCTGCAACGAGGAAGTGGGGCCCGATGATATCGTCAAGGGTTTTGAGTATGAACCCGGCAAATTCGTGATTATCTCCGATGAGGATATCGAATCGGCCAAGGCCGAGGTGCAGGGGCGCGCCATAGAAATCGTGGATTTTGTGGATCTGCGCGAAATTGACCCGATTTACTTCGATAAGACATATTACTTGGCACCGCAGCCCGAGATGGGCGACAAGGCCTACAGCCTGCTGCGCGAGGCGATGAACCGCTCGGGGCGCATCGCGGTGGCGCGCGTGACCATGCGCGACAAACAAACGCTCTGTGTGCTGCGTGTTTACGGTGAGGCGCTCGTGCTCGAAACGATATTCTATCCCGATGAAATACGCCCGGTCAGTGAGGTGCCATCGCTGCCGAAGCAAACGGTTGTGGACGCAAAGGAGATGGACATCGCGGAGAAGCTGATCGGAAATCTCACGGCAGCATTCGATCCGTCGAAATACACCGATGAATACCGCGCGTCGCTGCGCAAAGTGATCGATCTGAAGATTGCGGGTAAGCAGGTGGTCACGCAGCCAAGTGCCCCAGAAACCAACGTGATCGATCTGATGGAAGCGCTGAAACGTAGCGTGGAACAGACGGAGAAAGCGATAAAGAAAGCGCCGCCGAAGCGCAAGGCCAAGTAATATGGATATCATGGTTATGGAGCCCATCACGCTGCCGAATGTGGCCGCGGGGGATTTTATTCATCAGATCAAATGGGATGGCATCCGAGGCATCTGCGTGATTGAGAACGGCGGCGTCACGGTGTTTTCAAAAAGCGGACGAAACGCGACGGCAGCGTATCCCGAACTGAGCGCGCTCGCACAGCAGATGGACGCGAAGCAGGCCGTGCTGGACGGAGAAATTGTGGTGTTCGCGGAAGGCAAACCCTCGTTTTACCATGTGCTCAAGCGAAGCCGCGTGCACAGCCCCGCGGTGGCCGCCCAGCATCCGGTACGCTACGTTGTATTTGACATTCTGATGCTCAACGGCTGCGATTTGAAAAATGAGCCGATTGAAAAGCGTCAGCAGCTGCTCAAAAGCCGGTTCAGCGGCAGCGCTTCGATGGCGCTTGCCGACAGCTTTACAGATGGTGAGGCGCTTTTTGCGCTGATGCGGCAGAAGAGTATGGAAGGCATCGTCTCCAAACGGTGCGGCAGCCGCTACATCGCGGGCAAAAGCCACAACGATTGGTACAAAACCAAAACGACGAGAAAAATGCTTTGTACCGTCATCGGTGTGCATTTCAACGCGGGGCAGGCGGCTTCGCTGAGCCTCGGCGTTTATCATGATGGGGAGCTGATTCCCGCCGGACACGTGGGAACGGGGCTCTCACAGGACGACCTGAGCCTTATGGCCGAATACGCGCGGCGCGAAGGCATACCGATGGGTAAAGACGATATTCGTCTGGAACCGCGTTTGACCTGCTGGGTCCGCTTCGCGGAATGGACGCCGACAATGACGCTGCGCCATCCCGTGTTGCTTGGATTTTCCGACAAGGCACCGTCGGAAGCGACCGGAGAGGAGATCACACTGTGAGCACGATCACCGTACAGGGCAGCAGCGTGGCCATGACGAATCCCGACAAGGTGCTGTTTCCTGATACCGGCATGACGAAGGGCGAATATGTGAAAGCGCTCGTTTCGCTCGCGCCGTATCTGCTGCCGCATACGAGTGGCCAGCCATTAACCGTGCTCCGCTATCCGCATGGCGTGGGCGACGAATTCTTCTACCAGAAAAGGCCGCCCAAGGGCACGCCCGACTGGGTGTCCATCACCACCGACGATACGGGAGAGGCGTTCGTCAACCTCGACAGCTTAAAGACGCTGGTTTGGCTCGGAAATTCGGCCGCGCTCGAATTTCATGTGCCGTTCTGTGCGCCGGACGGGATGCTGCGCGCGCTTGTTTTCGATCTGGATCCGTCCGAAGGACAGACGTTTGAAGACGTGGCGGATTGCGCGCTCTCGGTGTATGAAACACTTTCGCATCTCAGTGTACCGTGCTATGCAAAAACATCCGGCGCGTCGGGCCTGCAAATCCACATCCCGACAAGGTGTATGACGTTTGAGGAAGGCCGCAGGATCAATCTGTTCTTTGGCAAGTATTTTGCCGCAAAGCACCCGGAAACCGTGACGATCGAGCGTCTTGTCAAAAACAGAGGGCACAAGCTGTATTTTGATTACCTGCAGATGGGGCACGGCAAAAGCATCATCAGCGTCTACTCGCCGCGCGCGGTGCCGTGCGGCGCGGTGTCGATGCCGGTTACATGGGACGAACTGAAAAACGGCGCGAAGCCGTGCGACTTTACGCTGCAAAACGCCGCGCAGCGGCTGCAAAAAACGGGCGACCTCTTCGCACCCATGCTGAAGGAGGGTAAACGTATCCCGATGCTCGAAGAGATACTTAAAAGGCCGATGATTTGACAGCGGCGCTTTAAACTGTTAATATTATTGTAGTTGAAAACATACCAAGGAGGCAGCAGAAGCGAATGAAGAGACAGTAACCAAAAAACAAAGCAACGGGCAAAAGGCCCGCATACGTTTTGAGGATTACTGGTTAGAAAAATCATTCGTTCCATGATGCCTTTTATTGTGCTCAAATTGCCTTATGATTTGATGCGCTATTGGCGTATTGACGGTAATCCTCTCTTGAAAAGGAGTGGATTTTTTTGTTGCTCGAAATTAACAATCTGGAGAAAAGCTACGGCACCCGAACAGTGGTGTCGCTCAAAAGGCTCGCGTTGTACCACGGCGATAAGCTCGCTGTGGTGGGCAAGAACGGCGCGGGCAAAACCACGCTGCTAAAGCTCATCACGGGGGAGGAGGAGCCGGATGCGGGGCGTGTGAGTGTGCGCGGGCAGCTCGGCGTCATCGCGCAATTTGACACGACGGACGATGAAAACGCGCACAGCGGCGGAGAAAAAACATCGGCGCTGATTATGCGTGCGTTTGAGCAAAACCCGGATATACTGGTTGCCGACGAACCGACCACCAATCTTGACCTGCCGGGTATTGTAAGGCTCGAAGCAGCGCTGCTGGCGTTTGATGGCGCGCTGCTGCTCGTTTCGCACGACCGCGTGCTGCTCGGAAGCGTCTGCACAAAGGTGCTGGAAATTGAGAACGGCAGCTGCACACTGTATGGCTGCGGCTATGAGGATTACCTTGCGCAAAAGCAGCGCGAAAAAGCATCGCAGGCAGCGCGGTACGACGCGTATGCGGAGGAAGCCGGCCGGCTCAAAAAAGTGGCTGAGGAAAAAGCGCGGCAGTCCTCCAGCGTTAAGAAAGCGCCAAAGCGCATGGGCAACTCGGAGGCACGGCTGCACAAAATGGGCGGACAGAGCCAAAAAGCCAAGCTGGACCGCGCGGCCAAGGCGGCCCGGTCGCGCCTCGATCAGCTGGAAAAAGTAGATAAGCCGTGGCACGACAGAGACATCGCGTTTGATCTGCGCGCGACGGCGATTCACAGCCCCGTGCTGGTGGATGTGCGCGGTGTGTCCAAACATTTTGGCAGCAGGGTGGTGCTGAATGATGTTCGCTTTGTGGTTCCGAACGGCAGAAAAACGGCGCTGGTGGGTGCCAACGGCGCAGGTAAAACCACGCTGCTCGAGCTCATCGCGGCGCGCGCGGAGGGTGTGGAACCCTGCGCGCAGCTGCGCATCGGCTACTTTAAGCAGGATTTAAGCACGCTCAACATGCTTAAAAGCGTGATCGAGAACGCGATGGACGGCGCGGCATACCCCGAGCCGTTTGTGCGCACGATACTCGCGCGCTTGCTGTTCCGGCGCGATGCGGTGCACCAAAAGGCCGCTACGCTGAGCGGCGGCGAGCGCTTAAAGCTCGCGCTCGCGCGCATTATTCTTTCGGGCTTTCATCTGCTTGTGCTCGATGAGCCGACAAATTTTCTGGATGCCGAATCGCGCAGCGCGCTGGAAGCGGTGCTGTGCGCGTACCCGGGCGCGGTGCTGTTTGTATCGCACGACCGCGCGTTTCTGCGCGCTGTGGCGGACAGAGTTGTGCATATCTCGGGCGGACACGCGCGGACATACGAAGATGGTTTTGAGGCGTTTGAGCTGCTGCATAAACAAAATGGCTGAGGGTGTACAGACTTGGCAAACTGTGATAATATAAGACAAGCCAAAGCATACCTGAGGGCAATTTGGCGCATTCACAGGCCATTATTAGGAGAGTATGAAAATGAAGAAAGCATTGTTTATCATATTGGTGATGGCCATTGTTTTCACAATGGCGATTCCGGTATCGCTCGGTGCGCCCGAGGATAACCCCTCCGCCACGCCGACGACGACGGACACGCAAGGCACGGAAGACCCCATGCCGGACGACGCGGCCCCCGATACCTCGCCGAGCACGTTTGAGGTGCTCAAGCTCGAGAGCTCGGGAACAAGGGTTTTCAAGATACAGATGCGTCTGCGGGATCTGGGGTACTTGAACTACCGGCCCACCGGGCAGTACTTCGGCCTGACGCAGGATGCCGTGATGAAGTTTCAGCAGAACAACGGGCTTGATACGGACGGCCAAATCGGCCAGATCACATACGACAAGTTATTCGCGTCAGACGCGGTGCGCAAACCATTAAGCGCGTCGGTAACCGTTTATTACGGCGTCGGTGAATCCAATGGCGCCACAGCGCCAGGCGAGCTCGCCGATTGGGCCACCGTGGTGGACCCGGCCTTCGCGGTTGGCACCACAGCAACCGTGACCGACTTTAACACGGGCAAAGCGTTTACCGTGCAGCGCACGGGCGGTACGGGGCACGCGGATGTGGAAGTGACGGATGCGGCTGCGTACGCCACGTTCCTGGAATGTTACGGCGTACCGGCAGACGTGGAGCCCACATGGGAGAAGCGCGCCGTGGTGGTCACCGTCGGAACGGCTTCCTACGCGGCATCGCTGTTTGGGCATCCGGCCGGTGCCGATACCCTGCCCGACAATGGCATGAGCGGCCATACGTGCCTTTACTTTATGGGCAGCACGTCGGATGTGCTCGGGTTTGTGGACAAGGAGCATTACAAAATGGTGCTGATTGCCGGGGGCAAAGTGGAAGACGAGCTTCAGTACCAGCAGTAATTCAAAAACAAAAGCAAGTGAGTGTAGTGCTCGCTTGCTTTTTGATTTCGTTCTTTGTTGAAGTGTCGGTTGATCGGCGTTTCTTCAATGACTGAAGACGCCTGTTAAATCGGTTTTTTCGGCTGAACCGGTTTGCTACTTTACTAAGAGATATCAATAGCCCATCGCAGTGCGTACCGATTCCATGTCACGTCCGGAGGTCAGCATCTCGAGCAGCTTAAACGCCACGAAGGGTGCCGTTTGAGGGCAATAGGACGTGATGATGTTGCTGTCGACGACAATGGGTTCGTTGACCACGTCTGCGCCGAATTCCGCCAGCTGCTTTTGGCGCAGCCCGTTGTTTAGATGGTATGTGGTGGCCTTGCGGTTCTTCAATACGCCGCTTTTGCCAAGCGGCAGGGCACCCACGCATACCGATGCGATGATTTTGCTTTTCGCGTTAAATTCTTTTATCAAATTAAGAAATCTTCCATCGTAAGCGTCCTCGTAAAACCCATACTCTTCAAAACCTCCCGGTATCGCAAGAGCATCAAAATCGTCCGAATTGATCTCGTCAATCGTTTTATCCACCAACACAGGAATGCCGAACGCACTCACGACCTGCATGCAAAATCCGCAGGTCACAACAGATACATTCATTCCGAAATCGTTTCTTGCCCATCCCAATACATCGACGAATGGGCTGAATTCCATAGTCTCAAAACCCTTAGCCAGAAACAGCAGGGCTTTCATGGCTTTGCCTGCTCGAGCAGCGCCTCTGCCGCTTCTACAAACTTTCCATGAGACCATGTTGCGCCCGACACGGCATCCACATCACCCACTTCCTGTTTATCAATCAGAGTGGGTGCGTACGTTTTCATACCGCTCAAATCATCCCGACACTGCTGTTTATACGTGTCATTGCCGAATACGTCTTCATATGTTTCGTCGAATACACGGTGCCTGTGATCGTCAACAATCTGCCACTCCATGGATTGAATCAAACCGCCGCTGACCACCATCGTGCCCTCCACAAGGTAGCCCTCGCCGTCTTTCTTGCCGGTATATTGATAAGTTCCGTCCTTGTACGCGCCGGTCGAAGCGAACATCGGCTGCAGACGGCGATTCCAAAGCCTGCGAATCGGAAACCGGCTGACCGCCGCATGCGCACAAAAGGGATGCCAGTATTAGCGAAATTGCTATAAGGGTTACGGCTCTTTTCATCACATACCTCCTAAAAGGAATTGGGAATATATACCGTAAGTTGGGTACAAGTATATATACTGGCTGTGAAGATGTCAATGTATACCGCTGCCTTGCATCTTTCCATCGCTAATTAACTTGAGGCAGAGTAATAAGAATAGGATTAGCCTTTCTTTCCAGGCAATTGCCGTTCCCCGTTCTTCGAGCATTTCTCAGTCTGCTCACGATACAAGACTGGCGGCAGGTTTTCTGATCACCAATGCTTCATCTGACTATGGCACAATGATGACGGCATTGCCCAGTTTATGGCCTGTCTCAACGTACTGATGTGCATAGGGAATCTGCTCCAAAGAAAATGTTCTGCCGATGACCGGCTTTATTTTTCCTTCTTCATAAAGCTCTTTGATACGGGCGAACGTTTCGGCACAAAACGGTTTGGCCTTGTCGTCGATTGATATATATCTTCCGTCCGGTGTGAGGAGCTTTTCGCACTTTGCACGATTCTGTGATCTGTCAATCATGCCAAAGGGAACAGCATCGAAAACGAGATCATAAAGCTGCCCGATATCGGCGACATCTTGTTTGGTATAGTCGATAACTTTGTCGGCTCCGAGAGATTTGACGAGTTCAAGGTTGGCTGTGCTGCAAACGCCGGTGACATACGCGCCGTAATATTTGGCGAGCTGCACCGCAGCCGTGCCCGCAGAGCCTGAAGCGCCATAAATCAGAACGCTTTTCGCGTGCTGTATACCGCCCTGTTTAAGAAAGCCGAGCGCCAAAGAGTAACCGTACGGCAGAGCAGCCGCCTCTTCGAAGGTTGCGCCGGAGGGTATTGGCAATATCATCGCATCTTCGGGAAGGCATTTGTACTCGGCATATGTGCCCGGGCGCAGATTGTGGTTAGACCGCAGTGTCGCCCCGAAGACGCGGTCACCCTTTTTGAAGAGGTGAACGTTTTTACCCGTCGCTTCAATCTCGCCAGACAGTATAAAGCCGAACATTGGGTTTCTCGGTTTGGTGAAGCCGAAAAGCAGATGCATGATCAGCCAGTACTTCTTTGAATTCATGCGTCGGAGTATGACATCGCTGCCGGTGACGGTGGTGGCGCGTATTCTTATTAAGATTTCATTATCCTTGGTCAAGGGTTTTTTCACTTGCGTCAGCTTAAGAACCTCGGGCCCGCCGAACTTTGTACAAATTACAGCTTTCATGGTACCGTTCATTTACTTCCCGTCCTTTCTTTCCATATAATCATCAAACGCCTTTTTGCCTTCGCTTTGCCACCATTCATCGTAAAACTTCCAGTCATCGCTTGTATCCGCTTCTTCCTCCGGATCTCTGTTATCTTTTTTTCGCTTCTTCGCGCCGTAATTCCACGAACAGCCAAATAGAAAGCGTGCGAGCGCGAACAGCCCGACGGCCTGCCAATAGGTGACAGCGGGGAGGCTGAATACAGCTGTCATAACGTCGTTCCACAGCCACTGTATAATAAACCCAAACACAAGTGCGAGTACGGCGATGACAACCAGCATCATAACAGCCACAAAAATGGCCTTATACCATTTCGGCCTTTTCTCCCATCTGTCTTTGGCTCTTTGCCTTCTGTTTTTAAAACTCTTTTCATAGTTTGGTGCATTCATCGTTCAATCTCCTGTTCATTTATACTTTTGAGCATTTCCCGGAGCGCTTTTACCGCCCTTGATTTTCTGGACAGAAGCGTCCCAATGGGTTCATTCCATTCTTTTGAGAGTTCCCGGAACGTTTTGCCGTTGAGCTCGGTGGCAACAAATATGGCGCGCTGCTTGCGTTCAAGCATGCTGATGGCCTGAGAAATCATCCTCATCAGCTCTTTTCTTTCCACCTCGCCGCTGACGCTCGTGCCGTCTGAGAGCAGGCTTATAAAAGAGATATCGCTGTCTTCGTCCAGAAAGCTTTCGAGTGAAACCGTATGTCTGGTTTTTCGGTAATGGTCTATCATTCTGTTGCGAAGAGACCGATAAATGTATGCGGTGAGGTTTTCGGCATCGCCGACAGAGTCTCTGCCGAGCATGTTGAGCATGACCTCTCCGACAATATCTTCGGCGTCCATTTCGCTCAGGCTTTGTATTCTTCGTTGCACGTAGGCCTTAAGCCTTTTGTTTTCTTCAGCGAAAAAATTGTACAGCCTGCGGTTTTTATCCATGTCAGTACCTGCCCTCATACTGCTTTTACGTATTAGCCTCAGAAATTATTGCATGATTTTTTATATTATATAAAATGATGGTTTATATTGATTATAACATCCATACGGATATATAACTTGAACAAGCGCGAAATTGTGAAAGGCAAAGGTCTTTTGCATACCAAGCATGTGCAAGTATAAAGGAATAAAAAAGACGGTATGGCAGTTCATACCGTCTTCGTGGTTATTTCGCTAGAATATCGTTTTCTCACCGATTTGCTGAATCACCATCTCAAGGAACGCATTGCCGTCCATCTCGCCGATGTCCCCTTCGCCGCGCTTGCGGATGGCGAGCGTGCCTTTATCCACCTCGTTGTCGCCCGCAACCGCCATGTAAGGAATGCGCTCGTTGCGTGCCTCACGGATTTTATAGCCGATCTTTTCGCTGCGAGAATCCACCGTGACGCGCACGCCGGCGGCCTTAAGTTTCTTCTCCCATTCGCGCAGGTATTCGAGCGAACGGTCGGTGATGGACATCAGACGCACCTGCTCCGGCGCAATCCAGAGCGGCATCGCGCCCGCGTATTTCTCTATCAGCATCGCGAGTGTGCGCTCGTAGCAGCCGATGGAGGAGCGGTGGATGATGTACGGACGTTTCTTTTCTCCGTCCGAATCCACATACGTCATGTCAAAATTGCCCGCGTTGGCAAAGTCGATCTGCACCGTGAACAGCGTGTCTTCCTTGCCGAACACGTTTTTAAACTGCAGGTCGAGCTTGGGGCCGTAGAACGCGGCTTCGCCGTCCGCTTCCACGTAGTTTAGGCCGATGTCGTCGAGAATTTCTTTCATGAGCCGCTGCGTGGTTTCCCAAGCCTCAGGATCGTTGATGTATTTTTCGGTGTTGCTCGGATCCCACTTGGAAAAACGGTACTTGATGTCGTCCTGTACGCCGATACAGCCCATCATGTACTGGATCAGGCTGACCACACCCTTAAACTCATCCGCAAGCTGATCGGGGCGGCATATGATGTGCGCGTCGGCCAGCGTAAACTGGCGCACGCGAATCAGTCCGTGCATCTCACCGGATGCTTCATTGCGGAACAGCGTCGCGGTTTCACTATAGCGAATGGGCAGCTCGCGGTAGCTGTGCAGCTCGGAGTTGTAGATCATGAACTGGAACGGGCAGTCCATCGGCCGAAGCGCCATGACCTCCTCGTCCTTGCTTTCATCGCCGAGAACAAACATGCCGTCCTTATAATGATCCCAGTGACCGGAAATCTTATAGAGATCGCTCTTGGCCATCAGCGGTGTGCGCACAAGCTGATAGCCGCGCTTTTCCTCTTCATCCTCCACGAACCGGCTTAATGTCTGAATAACCTTGGTGCCCTTTTGCATGATGAGCGGCAAACCCTGGCCCACAACATCACTGGTGGTGAAATATTTGAGCTCGCGCCCAAGCTTGTTGTGGTCGCGTTCGCGTGCTTCTTTGAGCATGTTGAGGTATGCCGCCAGTTCCTCGCTCTTTTCGAAAGCCGTGCCGTATATGCGCGTGAGCATCTTGTTCTTTTCGCTGCCGCGCCAATACGCGCCCGCCACGCTCAAGAGCTTAAACGATTTGACTTTGCCGGTAGACAGGACATGCGGCCCCGCGCAAAGATCGGTGAAATCGCCCTGTTTGTAAAAGCTCAGCACTGCATCATCGGGCAGGTCGTTGATGAGCTCCTGCTTGTATGGCTCATCCTTCATGAAAGCAAGCGCTTCGCTGCGGCTGAGCTCGAATTTTTCCAGCGGCAGGTCATCGGCCACAATGCGCGCCATCTCGTCCTCAATTTTTTTCAGGTCGTCCGCATCGAATGGCTTCTCCACATCGAAGTCGTAATAATAGCCGGTATCAATAGCGGGGCCAATCGCGAGCTTCGCGCCCGGGAAAAGTCGTTTTACAGCCTGCGCCATCACGTGGGAGGCCGTGTGCCAAAGCGCCTTTTTGCCTGCTTCATCCTCAAACGTTAAAATTTCAAGAGAGTTCCCGTCGTTCAAGATCGTGTTTAAGTCACGCACGGTGCCGTCGATTTTAGCGGCGAGCGCTTTTTTTGCGAGCTTGCCGGATATGGCTTTGGCGGCGTCCAGCGCGCTGATGCCGTTTTCAAATTCTCTTTGTTCTCCGTCTGCCAGTGTGATCTTCATTTTCTATTTCCTCTTTCATAGATTTCTCATATATTTGTCCCCGATCTGCCCGGGGTTTTCATCTACGATATTGTTTTTGCATTAGTCAATATCTCTGATAAGTTTCGCCAAGTCTTGAACAGTCACCATCCTTTTATCGCGGCCTCCTCTGAAGAGGGGTTGTCACCGACAGGTGACAGGGGGAGAGATATTGGCTTAAAGCAACACGCTCCATATCGGTGACTGACGAGGTGCTGCGGCGAACGCCTGCAAACCGCCCCTCATTCGGCGCTCCGGGCCACCTTCCCCCGAGAGGGGAAGGCTATCCTGCCGATCGTCTCGGTGTCGATAGACAGATGTTCACCCGATGGCTTCCCCTGGAGGGGAAGCTGTCGCCTCAAGGCGACTGATGAGGTGTGGACGGTTTACGACAACTAAGGGGTTTGCATCAAATAAAAAACCCATGTGCATTGCACATGGGACGATTTAACAAACCGCGGTTCCACCCATCTTCCATCGATATGGCTCTTTATCGGCCGATACGGGGGCCAGCCCATTCATGGTTAAGGTGGTTTCGTTTTCTGCAGCGTCCGGCACACTTGCAGCCTATGGTGTGCGCGTCTCTATCATACGCTTTTGACAGGAAAATTACTTGTCCTTATCCGTACAGCCATTATTATATGACTGTAAATAGTGTCTGTCAATCTATTAAGTTTAATACAGGTTTGACCGACCGCCCGATGTGCGCCCGTCACGCTGCACCTTGTAGAAAATGCCCTGAGCGGTTCGGAATACGCCGATCAGTATGGCAACAATGCCGAGGAACAGCACGTGGTTGATGCTGAGCAAAAACGGCAGCAGTATGAGCACCACGCCCACCAGCAGCAGCAGCACGCTGATGCGTGTTTTGGAGGCGTTGCCGCCGTCCTGACGCGCATTAATGATGCCGAACAGTCCGAAAATAATAAACCAGCTCGACAGAATCACACCAAGCAGTGCGGGTGAGTTCCTGATGATGATGAGCAGCAGGAACAAAACAAGATCGAGCAGCGCATGCACAAGAGACGGAACAAAAAGCCGATTCTCGTCCTTGAATTTGTATGCCTTGTAAAAGTAATAGAGACTGAAAAGCAGCACCCCGATGGTCAGAAGAAAGGTGAGCACATTGAGCCCGCTCTCCTGTGATACGAGCAGATAGATACCCACAGCCAACACAATGAGCCCCGTTAAAATGACGAACCACCATGGCATCGTTTTATCTTTACTGAACATATTCGGATAAACGCTCCTCTCGGCCAAAAACATATAATGATTCTTCTGTTAAGATAATAATACCACCAAAATACAAACGAAAACAACAGTCCACAGGACAATCATTTAAGATTTTTTTTAAAAGCCTTCGCCCATCACTTCTTTCACGTCCGCCACAATCACAAACGCGTTTTCATCAATGCTTCTCACAATACGCTTCAGCTTTGCGCCTTCCGTGTGCCACCGTAGTACGCACAGCAGCACCTCCTTTTCTTTTCCGCTGTACACGCCCTTTGCGGAAAGTGCCGTGACGCCGCGGCTCAGTTTTTCGATGATGACCTTAGAAATTTCGTCGTTTTTTTCGGATATGATGTAAAACGCCTTGGATGCGGCAAGTCCCACGGTCATCACCTCAATGAGCTTGGTTGTCACATACAGCGATGCGATGGCATAAAGCGCAGCCTGCGGTTCAAAAAGAAATCCCGCGGCGGCAATAACGAAGAAGTCGATGGCAAACACGAAGGTGCTGATGCCGATATGCTTAAACTTGGCGCTCAGCATCTTGGCTGCCATATCTGTGCCGCCCGTGCTGCCGCCGCAGCGCACCACAAGGCCGATGCCCGCACCCACAAACACGCCGCCGTAAACGCATCCCAAAAACATGTCCTGCGATTGCGGTACCGGTATGAATTCGGCCAGCAGCGAATAGAGCACGAGCGCGTAAGCGGTACGAATCGCGAAACTCCTGCCCGCGAACTTGTAGCCGGCCACAAACAAAGGCACGTTGAGCACGGCAATTGTAATGCCGAGAGGAAATCCAAAAATGTGATAGAATATTGTCGCAATACCGCTGATGCCGCCCGCGGCGATTTTATTGGGAACCAGAAACAGGTTGAGCCCGGCCACGGCGACCGCGACGCCCACTGTGATCAATATGTAGTCTCTTATCCGGCTGTTCATGGCACCTCCGAAGTCTCAATCGAATGAAAAGCGGAAGATGGTTTCTTCCGCTTTATTCTTCCTCGGTCTGCTTCGATTTATCAAACCCCATACTAATGGATATGGCTTCGTCGATGCGGAGCATTTCCTTTTCGCTTAGCCGCCCTACTTTTTTGATCAGCCGGGTCTTGTCAATCGTTCTGATTTGTTCAAGCAGAACCACGCTTTTTTCGCTTAGCTTATCATTGTCAATGATGATATGCGTCGGAAGGCGTGCCTTGCCAAGATTGGACGTTATGGCTGCCACGATCACCGTTGGACTGAACCGGTTGCCGGTGTCGTTCTGTATCACAAGCACAGGCCTTATGCCGCCTTGCTCAGATCCGGTAACGGGGTTTAAATCCGCG